>NZ_VWWM01000038.1:0-86864 GCF_011752945.1 Paraburkholderia sp. Cy-641 | reverse complement strand
CAGCACGCGCTTGCCGTCGAGCGCCGTCGTGCCGAGCTGCGCGTCGAGCGCGGCGAAGAGGCCCTCGGAGTCGAAGCTCGCCGCTTCGTCGTCGGCGCCCGCGGCCGGGCTGATGACGCGATGCCCCGGCGCGCCGATGCCGTGGCGCGCCAGCGCCCGCACGCTGCCAGGACCGACCACGCCGATCGGCAACGCGTGCGGCCAGATGTCGTCGCGGTGCGCAAACGCGTGATTGACCGCGTTCGGCGAGACGAAGACGACGAGCGCATAGCGTTCGAGCGACGCGAGTGCGGCGCGCAACGGCGCAGGGTCGATGACGGGGGCGATGTCGATTAGCGGAAAGTCGAGCGTCGCGAGGCCGGCCGCTTCGAGCTGCCCGACGAGCTCGCTCGACTGGCCGGCCGGCCGCGTGATCACGACCGTGAAGGGCGCCTGCTCCGGCGTGCCCGAGGCCATCACTCGCCGGCCGCCGCGCCGTTCGCGGCGGGGGTTGCGGGGCTGCCTGCTATGTCACCTGCCGCGTCGCTTGTGGCATCACTTGCGGCAGCATGCGCGGCACTATCCGCCACAGCCGGGCCGCTGGCGGTGCTGAGCGCCCGGACGATGTCGAGCGCGCCCTGCCCAGCAAGCTCGCTCGCGACCTGCTGGCCCAGCGCGAGCGCGCGCTCGATGCTCGGCGCGGGCGCCGATGCCTGCGCGCTCAGTACGCGCTGGCCGTCGGGCGTCGCGACGATGCCGCGCAGATGCAGCGCGCCGTCATGCCAGGTCGCATACGCGGCGAGCGGCACCTCGCAACTGCCGCCGAGCGCGCGCGACACCATGCGCTCGGCTTCGACGGCGGCCGCCGTATGTGAGTGATGGAGCGGCGCGAGCCACGCGGCGAGGTCCGCGCGATCGGCGCGAATCTCGATGCCGAGCGCGCCCTGCCCCGCGGCTGGCAAGCTGTCCCGAGGATCGAGCAGCGCGCGGATGCGCTCGCCGAGACCCAGACGCTTGAGCCCGGCCGCGGCCAGGATGATCGCCGCGTAATCGCCGCGATCGAGCTTGGCGAGGCGCGTGTCGAGATTGCCGCGCAACGGCCGCACGTCGAGATGCGGATAACGCATGCGCAGCATCGCCTCGCGGCGCAGGCTCGAGGTGCCGACCACGGCACCGGCCGGCAGCGCGGCGAGCGAGTCGTATTGATTGGAGACGAGCGCGTCGCGCGGGTCCTCGCGCTCCATGATCGCGGACAGCGCGAAGCCCGCGGGCAGTTCCATCGGCACGTCCTTCAGCGAATGCACCGCGAGGTCGGCGCGGCCATCGGCGAGCGCGGCTTCGAGTTCCTTGACGAAGAGGCCCTTGCCGCCGACCTTCGAGAGCGTGCGATCGAGAATCTGATCGCCGCGCGTCGTCATTCCGAGGATTTTTACGTCACAAGATGGATATAATTTGTGCAGCGCACATCGCACATGCTCCGCCTGCCACATGGCAAGGCGGCTCTCTCGCGAAGCAATCACAAGCGTGTGGGGTGGCGCGGCAAACGTCTCGGTGTTCATTAGCTTGCTGATCGAATCTCGGGATGGAATAACAATCAATGTTAGCACGCGCCCCTGCTTGCGCCCTTGCACCAAAGGCACAGCCGGGCGCCGGGCAGACGCGGTATCGATGGAGGAGACGGGCTGCGCGCGGCAAGCGCCTGCCCCATTCCGGCTCGTCACGCACGGTCGTTCGCGCATCGCGCGGCGGCATGCGCGATGATGCAATGCGGCGTAACCGCGTGGGCGGCACGCGCCGCGCGTTCAGTGCGGCCTCACCTCATGTGTCGTGGCCCCTCTCTCCATCCGGCGTCGGTAGGGCTCATGCGGCTCGTCGCGGGCGGTTCGTTTTGCAGGCCCGCCTGCCGCCGCGCCTTGCCGTTGCGCGTTGTCGTGCGCCTTGCAGTTCTCTTTGCTGTTCTAATTGCAGTCCCGTTCGCAGTCCCTGTTGCACGCTGTTCACGTTACTCGCAGTCCACGTTGCACATTCTGTCGCAGTTCCGCAGTTGCAGTTCATCACTCAACAGACCCTGGCTTCCCTGAGGAAACCCATCGTGACGTCTTCCGGATCGGCGCGCCCTGACCGCCGCAACACTGCTTCGTCCAACGCTCGCCCGGCCCATGCCGCGACGCCGGACGCTTCCGCTGCCTCTGCCGCAGCCCTCGCCGACTCCACCGCGCACGGCACGACGTCGGCCTTCGCTCAACGCGCCGACCAGTGCACGGAACAGCGCACGGAAAAACGCCCGGGCCAACGTGCCCTCGCCGCGCAAGCCGCCAAGGCGCCGAAAGCCGCGCGCACCGCCGTGTCCGTCAAAGCGGAAAAACCCGTGAAGACAGCCAAAGCCAGCAAGGCTGAAAAGGCTGGGCAAGCCGCAAGCGCCGCCGATACGCGCAAGCCGGCCAAGGCCGCCAACACCGATGCGAACGCCACCGCTTCCGCGAAAACCGAAGCGGCCGCGAGCGACGCAGCCCAACCGCGCGCCGCCAAAAAGCCGAAGCTGAAAGCCGTCGCGCAAGGCGCGGGCGCCGCCGTCCCCGCCGCTAAAAGCACGGCCCGCACGCGCGAGGACAAGGACCATCCGCTGTTCCAGGACATCCGCTATCTCGGCCGCTTGCTCGGCGACGTGCTGCGCGAGCAGGAAGGCGACGCGGTGTTCGACGTCGTCGAAACGATCCGGCAGACCGCCGTGCGTTTTCGCCGCGAGGACGACAGCGCCGCCGCGCAGACGCTCGACAAGAAGCTGCGCACGCTGACGCCCGAGCAGACGGTCAGCGTGGTGCGCGCGTTCAGCTACTTCTCGCACCTCGCGAATATCGCCGAGGACCGCCACCGCAACCGCCGGCACCGGATTCACGCGCTCGCGGGCTCGGCCTCGCAGCCGGGCACGATCGCCTATGCGCTGGAGCGGCTCGTCACGGCGGGCGCGGCCGCAACGCCGGTGCTGCAGCAGTTCTTCAACGACGCGCTGATCATGCCGGTGCTGACCGCGCACCCGACCGAAGTGCAGCGCAAGAGCATTCTCGACGCGCAGCACGACATCGCGCGGCTGCTCGCCGAGCGCGACCAGCCGCTCACCCACCGCGAACGCGCGCACAACGAAGCGATGCTGCGCGCGCGCGTCACCTCGCTCTGGCAGACGCGCATGCTGCGCGACGCGCGTCTGAGCGTCGCCGATGAAATCGAGAACGCGCTGTCGTTCTATCGCGCCACCTTCCTCGAGGAAATCCCCGCGCTCTATGGCGACATCGAGGACGCCCTCAAGGAACACGGCATCGAAGCGCGCCTGCCGCCGTTCTTCCAGATGGGCAGCTGGATCGGCGGCGACCGCGACGGCAATCCGAACGTCACGGCCGACACGCTCGAAAACGCGATCACGCGCCAGGCCGCGGTGATCTTCGAGCACTACATGGAGCAGGTGCACAAGCTCGGCGCGGAACTGTCGGTGTCGAACCTGCTGGCCGGCGCGAGCGATGCGCTGAAGGAACTCGCGGCCATCTCGCCGGACCAGTCGCCGCACCGCACCGACGAGCCGTATCGCCGCGCGCTGATCGGCATGTACACGCGGCTCGCGGCCAGCGCGCGCGTGCGGCTCGGCGAAGGCAGCGTGCCGGTGCGCAGCGCCGGGCGCGGCGTGGCGCCGATCCGCGCGATTCCCTACGACGACGCCGCCGACTTCGTGCGCGACCTGCACGTGCTGATCGATTCGCTCGCCGAGCATCACGGCGCGCCGCTCGCGGCCCCGCGTCTCGCGCCGCTCACGCGCGCCGCCGAGGTGTTCGGCTTCCATCTCGCGAGCATCGATCTGCGGCAAAGCTCGGACATCCACGAAGCGGTGATCGCCGAACTGCTCAGACGCGCGGGCGTCGAGGCCGATTACGCGGCGCTCTCCGAGGCGGACAAGCTCGAGGTGCTGCTCGCCGAACTCGCGCAGCCACGCCCGCTGCGCGTGCCGTACGCCGAGTACTCGGACCTCGTGAAGAGCGAACTCGGCGTGCTCGAGGAAGCGCGTATCACGCGCGAAAAATTCGGCGCGCGCGCGGTGCGCAACTACATCATTTCGCACACGGAAACGGTCAGCGATCTGGTCGAGGTGATGCTGCTGCAGAAGGAAACCGGCCTGTTGCGCGGCCGTCTCGGCGACGAACACGATCCGGCGCGCGCGGGCCTGATGGTGATTCCGCTCTTCGAGACGATCCCCGATCTGCGCAACGCGCCGCACATCATGCGCGATCTGATCGCGCTGCCGGGCGTCGGCGCGCTGATCGAACACCAGGGCAACGAGCAGGAAGTCATGCTCGGCTATTCGGACAGCAACAAGGACGGCGGCTTCCTGACCTCGAACTGGGAGCTGTATCGCGCCGAGCTTGCGCTCGTCTCGCTGTTCAACGAACGCGGCGTGACGCTGCGCCTGTTCCATGGCCGCGGCGGCACCGTCGGCCGCGGCGGCGGCCCGACCTATCAGGCGATCCTCTCGCAGCCGCCCGGCACTGTCGACGGACAGATCCGCCTGACCGAGCAGGGCGAGGTGATCGCGAGCAAGTTCGCCAACCCCGAGATCGGCCGGCGCAATCTGGAAACGGTGGTGGCGGCGACGCTCGAAGCGTCGCTGCTGCCGCAAGGCAACGCGCCCGCCGAGCTGCCCGTGTTCGAGGAAACGATGCAGCAACTGTCCGATACGGCAATGGCCGCGTATCGCGCGCTCGTCTACGAAACGCCGGGTTTCAAGGAGTATTTCTTCGAGTCGACGCCGATCGCCGAGATCGCCGAGCTGAACATCGGCAGCCGGCCCGCCTCGCGCAAGCTGCAGGACCCGAAGCAGCGCAAGATCGAGGACCTGCGCGCGATTCCGTGGGGCTTCTCGTGGGGCCAATGCCGTCTGCTGCTGACGGGCTGGTACGGCTTCGGCAGCGCGGTCGCCGCGCATCTCGACAGCGCGCCCTCCGACGCCGAACGCGCGCGCCGGCTCGCGCTGCTGAAGAAAATGCACAAGACGTGGCCGTTCTTTTCGAACCTGCTCTCGAACATGGACATGGTGCTCGCGAAGACCGACCTCGCGGTCGCGTCGCGCTACGCCGCGCTCGTCACCGACAAGAAGCTGCGCAAGCACGTATTCGAGCGCATCGTCGCGGAATGGGAGCGCACCTCGAAGGTGTTGTCCGAGATCACCGGCAAGGGCGATCGGCTCGCGGAAAATCCGCTGCTCGCGCGCTCGATCAAGAACCGCTTCCCGTATCTCGATCCGCTCAATCACTTGCAGGTCGAATTGCTCAAGCGCTATCGCGCGGGCGATACGAACACGCGCGTGCGACGCGGGATTCATCTGAGCATCAACGGGATCGCGGCGGGCTTGCGCAATACGGGTTGAGGCTGAAGCGGCGGTTTGAACCGGGGTTTGAACCGCTGTTTGCCGTCGAAGCGCAAGCGGGCTTGACGCACCGATGCGGAATCATCAGTGCAAGCGGTGCATTCAGTCTGCGATACACAACACACGCCGGGGGTGGCCAGCAAAGGCCACCCCCGGCTTTTTTCATTCAATGCGCGTCGATCATCAACGCGTCGAGCTTGAACGAGTGGTCCGCCTGCACGTCGAAATACTGGCGCACTTCGTCGGGCGCGTGATCCCACAGCGAGCGGATCGCGACGATGCGCGGCTCGGGCGTACGCATGCGCGCAACCCACGACTTGAATTCGAGGTCGATGCGCCAACGCTCGCGAATCGACGCCTTGAAACCGGCCGTGGCGAACAACGCAATCCACTCGTCGGCGCGGTAATCGCGGATATGCGAGCCGTCGCGCAGCAACTCGATCGCCTGGATATGCGTATCGAGCAGCGGATGATCGATGCCCGCGATATCGATGAACAGCACCTTGCCGCCCGGCTTCAGCACACGCCGCACCTCGGCGAGCGCGAGCGGCACGTCGTGCCAGTGATGCGCGCTCATGCGGCTAATCACCCAGTCGAACGCATGAGCGGCGAACGGCAGCGTTTCGGCCGCGCCCTGCTGCGTGCGGATGTTGGCGAGGCCGCGCTCTTTCGCCGCGCCTTCGACGGTCGCGAGCATCTGCGGCGCGATGTCGTAGGCGACGACCTCTTTCGCATGCGGCGCAACCGCGAAGCTCGCGTGCCCCGCGCCGCAGCCCATGTCCAGCACGGTCGCGCCCGGCGTCGCGGCGATGGCGTCGGCGAGCGTGCGCAGATCGGCGCCGCTCGCATGGGTCTGACTCGTCAAGTAAGCGGCGGCGGTCGAGCCGAACGCGTCGGCGACCTGATCGTGATGCTTCATGGGTGGCTCCGTTAGGGTGAGATGGCAACGCGCCGTGGGGTTTCCAGCCGCTACAATAGAGCCGGTCATGTACCAGTACAAGTTAAGCAATTATTCTGGTATCTCTATTACCCCCTCCACGCGCAGCCCGCCAGCATGACCATGCAGCCCACCGCCGATCACCCGCCACCGCTCGACGCCACGCCGGCCCGCGCGCTCGGCGACTTCATCCGCGCCCACCGCGAGCGGCTCGCGCCGCAGGCGGTCGGCCTGCCGCCGGGGCCGCGCCGCCGCACGCCCGGTCTGCGGCGCGAGGAAGTCGCGCAACTGTGCGGCGTGAGCCCGACCTGGTACACGTGGATCGAGCAGGGCCGGCCCGTGTCCGCTTCCGCCGACGCGCTCGCGCGCATCGCGGTCGCGTTGCAGCTCTCGCGCGCCGAACGCGCCTATCTGTTCGAACTGGCCGCGCAGCGCGATCCGGCCGAGCCCGACCCGGCCGCCGCCGATGCCCCCGCCACGCTGCTGCAAACCGTGCAGCTCGTCAGCTCGCCGGCCTACGTGCTCGACCGGCAGTGGAATGCGCTCGCCTGGAACGAGCGCGCGGCCGAGCTGTTCGTCGGCTGGCTCGACGGCGCGCACGACCGCAATCTGCTGCGCTACACGTTCACCGAGCCGGCCGCGCGCGCGTTGATCGTCGATTGGGAAACGCGCGCGCGGCGGCTGGCGGCCGAATTCCGCGCCGACTCGATCCGCCATCTGAGCGATGCGCCGACGCACGCGCTGATCGATGCGCTGTCCGCCGCGAGCGACGAGTTCGCGCGTTACTGGGCCTCGCAGGACGTCGGCGGCCGCGAGGGCGGACGGCGCGAGTTCAATCATCCGCGCGACGGGCGCCTCGTTTACGACCAGATCACGTTCAAGCCCGCGCATCGCGAGGATCTGAAGCTGGTGGTGCTGGTGCGGGAGTAGGCTGGCGGCTGCCCGTCGCGGCGCAGCCTCAAGCGCGCGCCCATCGCCGCTGCGCCGTTCGCCGTGCTCCTGCCCCGTCTTGAGCGCCCACGCCCGGTGTTAAAATCGTCGTTTCTCCTCGCTGCGGCGCGGCCTTCGGGCCACTCAGCCAGGCTTGCCGTCAGCCGCTTTACCGCCCGATCAACGGCCGCTTCATTGCGGCCTGGTTTCCATTTAACTGCCGCTTAACCGCCCAACACCATGACGTCCCAATTGCACAAAAAAGGCGAAGCCTGGTCGGCTCGCTTCTCGGAGCCGATGTCGGAGCTCGTCAAACGCTATACGTCGTCGGTTTTCTTCGACAAGCGTCTCGCGTTCGTCGACATCGAAGGGTCGCTCGCGCACGCCTCGATGCTCGCCGCGCAGAAGATCATCTCCGCCGACGACCTCGCCGCGATCCAGCGCGGCATGGCGCAGATCAAGGGTGAAATCGAGCGCGGCGAGTTCGAATGGCAACTCGATCTCGAAGACGTGCACCTGAACATCGAAGCGCGCCTGACCGCGCTGATCGGCGACGCGGGCAAGCGCCTGCACACGGGCCGCTCGCGCAACGACCAGGTCGCGACCGACATCCGCCTGTGGCTGCGCGGCGAGATCGACCGCATCGGCGGACTGCTGACCGAACTGCGCACGGCGCTGCTCGACATCGCCGAGAAAAATGCCTCGACCATCATGCCGGGCTTCACGCACCTGCAAGTTGCACAGCCGGTCACGTTCGGCCATCACCTGCTCGCCTACGTCGAGATGTTCTCGCGCGACGCCGAGCGCATGATCGACTGCCGCAAGCGCGTGAACCGTCTGCCGCTCGGCGCGGCGGCGCTTGCCGGCACCAGCTATCCGATCGACCGTCACGCGGTCGCGAAGACGCTCGGCTTCGACGGCATCTGCGCGAACTCGCTCGACGCCGTCTCCGACCGCGACTTCGCGATCGAATTCACGGCGGCTTCCGCGCTCGTGATGACGCACGTGTCGCGCTTCTCCGAAGAACTCGTGCTGTGGATGAGCCCGCGCGTCGGCTTTATCGATCTGGCCGACCGTTTCTGCACCGGCTCGTCGATCATGCCGCAGAAGAAGAACCCGGACGTGCCCGAACTCGCGCGAGGCAAGACCGGCCGCGTGAACGGCCATCTGATGGCGCTGCTCACGCTGATGAAGGGCCAGCCGCTCGCGTACAACAAGGACAACCAGGAAGACAAGGAGCCGCTGTTCGACACGGTCGATACCGTTGCCGACACGCTGCGCATCTTCGCCGAGATGGTCGCCGGTATCACGGTCAAGCCCGACGCGATGCGCGCCGCCGCACTGCAAGGCTTCTCGACCGCGACCGATCTCGCCGACTATCTGGTCAAGCGCGGCCTGCCGTTCCGCGATGCGCACGAAGCGGTCGCGCTCGCGGTGCGCGTGTGCGCCGATCGCGGCTGCGATCTCGCGGACCTGACGCTCGACGAAATGCGCGGCGAATTGCCGAACGTCGCGCATCTGATCGGCGAGGATGTGTTCTCGTATCTGACGCTCGAAGGCTCGGTGGCGAGCCGCAATCATCCGGGCGGCACGGCGCCCGAGCAGGTGCTGGCCGCAGTGAAGGCCGCGCGCGAAGCGCTGAAGTAAGCGATGCCCGGCGAGGCCGCGGGCGTGAGCTTGCGGTCTCGCGGGAATCCGCGTGCGGCATGGACCTGTATTACACGAACATGCAGCACGGACATGCAGAAGGCGAACCCCGCAGACGGGTTCGCTTTTTTTTCGCCTGCGTCTGGCGGACTCCACGCCAGCCACCGAAGCGGCAAGTGAGGCGGCCAGCGAAGACAAAAGAAAGCCCGCGTAAAGCGGGCTGAAAAGACTTCCACCGATGCCTCGTTGAAGAGGCCATCAAAGTGTAGGCGCGTTTGATCCATCGACCAATTCGCGGATATTTCCGGCCATTACATCGACGTGCCATACATCACACAGCGACCACGCAACGACCGCGTAGCGGGTGAACGCCGATTGAATACCGGTGGTTTTTGACTACCATCGAATCAGGCCCTCTTCGCGCTGTTCCCCGACGATGCTTTCCCGTCTCCCCGCCCTTCCGCGTCGCCGCGCGATGCAATGCCTGCCATGCATCCGACGCTCGTCGCATACGTCGCGCGTGCTGCTCGCCGCGCTGAGCGCCGCCGTGCTCGCCGGCTGCACGATCACCTCGCTGATGCCGCGCGAAACCGTCAACACGCCGCTCGCCGCGATCAACAGCGCGACGCTCGATCAATACCGCGACGCGGTCGCGCGGCGCATCGTCGAGCGCAATCCCTCGTATGTGCTGCAAGGCAAGCCGCAGGCGATGCTGCGCTCGCTCGTGGTGGTGTCGTTTACGGTCGATCGCAACGGACGCATCGTCGAGTCGTCGGTCTATCGCTCCAACGGCGACGACGAAGCCGAAAGCACGGCCCTCGCCACGCTGCGCCGCTCGGCCCCGCTGCCCTTACCGCCGGGCAAGCTGCTGAACAGCCGCGGTCAGCTCGAACTGTTCGAGGACTGGCTCTTCAACGACAACGGCAAATTCCAGTTGCGCGAGCTGGCCGCGCCGCAAGCGGAATCGCTTGAGTAGGCGTTTGCGCCGCGGTTTTGCTTTACCGCGTTTTGCTTCACTGCGGTTTTGCGTCACTGCGTTTTGCTTTTCCGCGTCTTGCTTCTCCGTACTCTGCGCTACCGTGCCTTGCTCCGCGATGCATTGCGTCATTGCGTCATCGCGCGTTGCCTCATTGCGCTTCACTTCGCCCGACGCCGCGCAGCATCGCGTACGACTACGACAATCTGCCGCCCCCGCCGGGTAGTGCGCCAGGTAGTGCGCCGCATCGCGCGCCGCCACAACCTTACGCCGCCATTGCTGCGCGCCGGCCGCGCTCGCTATAATTTCCGATCCCCTGCGCCGGCAGCATCCGGCATGGCTCACGCCGCCCGCACACCCGCCGGCGCGGCGGGCAAGCCCTCAGAATTTCAACACGGACACCGCGCGAGCGCATGCCGCCTGCTCCAGCAGCCGCATTGCGCCCCACGGCTTTACGACATAGGGAGACCTGCATGTCCATTTCGCCGATTTCCGCGGCTCAGCCTGCAAGCGGGCAAAACAGCAGCGCGCGAATCATCTTCGCGAGCTTTATCGGCACCGCGATCGAGTTCTACGACTTCTACGTCTACGCAACCGCCGCGGCGCTCGTCATCGGACCGGTATTCTTCCCGCATGGCTCGGCCACCGCGCAGGCGCTATCGGCGTTCGTCACGTTCGGCATCGCATTCGTCGCGCGGCCGATCGGCTCGTTCCTGTTCGGCCACTTCGGCGACCGCATCGGCCGCAAGTCGACGCTGGTGGCCTCGCTGCTCGTCATGGGCCTCTCGACCACGCTGATCGGCTTCGTGCCGGGTTACGACGCGATCGGCAGCCTCGCGCCGATCCTGCTGTGCATCCTGCGCTTCGGCCAGGGCATCGGCCTCGGCGGCGAATGGGGCGGCGCCGCGCTGCTCGCCACCGAAAACGCGCCGGCCGGCAAGCGCGGCTGGTTCGGCATGTTCCCGCAGTTGGGGCCGTCGATCGGCTTTCTCGCGTCGAACGGCCTGTTCTTCGCGCTCGCGCTGTCGCTCTCCGACGAGCAGTTCCGCAGCTGGGGCTGGCGCGTGCCGTTCATCGTCAGCTCGGTGCTGGTCGCGCTCGGCCTCTATGTGCGCCTGAAGATCGCCGAAACACCCGCGTTCAAGGCCGCCATCGAGCGCAAGGAACGCGTGCGCGTGCCGATCGCGACGCTGCTCTCGCAGCACTGGGCGCCCACGCTGCTCGGCGCGCTCGCGATGGTGGTCTGCTACACGCTGTTCTACAACGCGACGACGTTCTCGCTGTCGTACGGCGTCGGGTCGCTGCATATTCCGCGGCAGACGTTCCTCGGCCTGCTGTGCATCGCGGTCGTGTTCATGGCGCTCGCCACGCCGCTGTCGGCGCGCGCGAGCGACCGCTTCGGGCGCAAGCCGGTGCTGATCGTCGGCATCATCGCGGCGATCCTGTCGGGCTTCACGATGGCACCGCTGCTCGGCAGCGGCGAAACGCTGCTCGTGCTGCTGTTCCTCGTGATCCAGCTGTTCCTGATGGGCGTGACGTTCGCGCCGATGGGCGCGCTGCTGCCGGAACTGTTCCCGACCAACGTGCGCTATACCGGCGCCGGCGTCGCTTATAACCTCGGCGGGATTCTCGGCGCATCGGTCGCGCCGTATATCGCCCAGGTGCTCGCCGCGCACGGCGGCCTGCCGTGGGTCGGCGCGTACGTGTCGGTCGCCGCGGCCGTGAGCCTGTTCGGCGTGCTGTGCATGCGCGAAACGCGCGATGAAAGCCTCATGAAATGAGGCAATGAGGTCGCGGCGCGCATCGGCGGAAATGTTCTTCCGCCGATGCGCGTATGCCGTTTTTCTCATACTGCCCTTTCGTACTGCCTCGCGCATCGTGACTCATGCGCGGCTGTTTTGGCGCTGCCGCTTCATGCTGCTTCTGCGCGCCGACATCACCGCCGACGCGCTCACGCACCCGGCCTTTGCGGCGCCCTCTCCCCTCCGCCCTTGGCGGCAGGCGGCTCGGTAAATCCCCCGCCTTGTACGTCTTTTCGACGTGCCTATACTCCCTGTCATAACCCTACGAAAAACAGGGAGACTCGCATGAACCTCCATCTTCACAATGCCGAGATCGTGACGATCATCGCGCTGGCCTTGCTCGGCGCGTTGCTGCTCGCGCTGCGCTTTCGCCCGGCGAGCTGGAAAGGCATCGTCGTCGAGGCGCTCGCGGCGAACGCCGCGGCCATCGCCGCGGTCATCGCCGCGGTCATCGCATTCGAAATGCTCATGGCCTGAGTCCAGACCCGAGCCGCGCATCGCGCTCAACGGTAGTAGTAGCCGTGATGGTAGTAGCCTCCGCCGCCGTAGTAATAGCCCGGCGCCGGTGCGATGACGCAGCCGCCGAGTGCCGTTGCGAGGACCGTGCCGGCAACCAGAGTCAGAATCAAGCGTTTCATGTTGTTCTCCATCGAGTCAGTTTGATTCGAGTCGAAGCCCCGAATGACCCGATTGAACACGATCCGCCCCCGCGTGAACGTTGCCATTTGTAAGGGAAAATCACCGCGGTGTTACAGAACCGGCGGGGCCGATTCACGCCGCTGAAACGTATTCGACAAGCACTTGTCACTGAAGCGCGAGCACGTCGATATGGCGAAAAACAACGCCTATACTGCGTTGAGCGCGTCGATGTCGCGCCGGCATAGCGGCTGCCCCGCCGAGCGCGCCTGCACGCGCCTCGGCAGCGATTTCAGACACGACAGCGGGACCTTGGCGCGCGGTATCTCGCGAGTTTGCAATGAGGCCCGATCGCATCGCGCATGCAGACGGAACCGCATGAGCGTGGTGTAAGAACGGCATGACCGCCGCCCTGGCGCCCAACGAAAAGCGACAGATTTAACAGGCGTGTAATCGATTCCGCTACGCCCGCGATTCCTCTACGCCCGTCGTTCCCCGACGCGGGCGTTTTTTAGAGGCGCGACGAGGCCATCCGGCTCGCAGGAGCGGATTGTGCGTCGCGCCTCACTTCTTTGGCGCAAACGTTTGCCAAACGACCCGGGGAAAACCGGCGGAATTCAGGCGGCAGCCGAATCGTCCTGCACCGCAAACGCGTCCGCGCCTGAGTGCACATAGTCGATCGCGTCGAGCGCCGCACTGATCGGCGGCACCGAGCGGCCGTCGCCGATCGAGGTCGAACGGAACGGCGCTTCGACGCCGCAATGCGACGGCGAGGTCGCCACGAAGATCATGACCGTGCGCTTCTGCAGCGCGTGCGCGAGATGGACGAAACCCGTATCCGTGCCGACGACGAGCGCGCACGCGTCGATCATCTGCGCGACTTCGGTCACGCTCATTTGCGGCAGCACGGTCGCGCCCGGCACTTGCGCCGCGATCTGCTCGGCCTCGGCACGTTCGCCAGGCGACCCCCAAGGCAGCACGACCTGAAAACCGCGCTCGCCCAGCTTACGCCCCACCGCCACCCAATGACCGAGCGGCCACTTCTTGTCGTCCTTGGAGGTGGCATGAAAAAATGCCGCGACGGGCGCCTTGGTGCGCGCGAACGGCCGCGTGACCGGTTCGGGCAGACGCAGGTTGTAGATCGCCGGACCGTCTACCTTGTAGCCGAGCGCCTCGCTCGCGCTGATGCGCATGCCATGCCACGCATTACCTTGGGGACGCGGACCGAAACGGCCCGTATACGCGAATGCGGCACCGCGCTCGCCCAGATCCTGGGATTGGTAACCGATGCGCTTCGACGAGCGCGCGAGAAACGCAATGATCGCGCTCTTGTAGACGCCGTGAATGTCGATGATGTAGTCGTAGCGATGCGCGCGCAGATCGGAAATCGATGCCCAGATTGCCTTGAAATCGCTCCAGCGGCGCGCTTTCTTGAACCGGCGCAGCGGCGCGCACAGCACGCGGTCGACGCCCTGGCTCCAGTGCACCAGATCCGCGAACGCCTCGTCGGCGGCCCAGTCGACCTGAACGCCGGGAAACGCGCGCTTGATATCGGCAACGACCGGCAGTGCCTGCACGATGTCGCCTAGTGAAGTGACCTTGACGATAAGGACTCGCTTCATTGAGGAACTGTTCGTTGTTCGAGATTCAAACCATTTTAGCTGACGATTCCGTCACACCCCTGCCAAACGCGCAACGGACACAGTCTGTCTCTTAATACCGTCTATTACACCGGGGGCGCGAAAAGTGTCGCCCCAGACTGTCCGCCCATGGCATTTCAAAAGGCTTTCCCAAATCCTGGGCCATGCGGTACGCCTTATACTCTTTCCTTTACGCCTGTCCGATCCCGCCCACCGCCAGCCGATTCCATGCCCCGGTCCTTCCCTCCCAGTCCATCCGTCCTCCTGCGCCGCGCGAAACGCCTGTGGCGGCAATACGGCATTTTCTGGCTCGGCGCGATCGCGGTCGGCCTCGTCGCGGTGCTGTACGCGCGGCTGATCGACTGGGGCTACGACGTGTTTCGCGGCGTGCAGCAACAGCATACGTGGGCGCCGCTCATCATCACGCCGGCGGTCGCGGCGCTCGCCGTGTGGCTCACGCGCACGTTTTTCCGCGGCGCCGAGGGCAGCGGCATTCCGCAGGTCATCGCAACGCTGCACACGAAGCCTGGCGCCTACGGCGCGCGGCTGCTCTCGGTGCGGCTTCTGCTCGGCAAGATCGGCGTGTCGTTTCTCGGGATTCTCGGCGGCTTCACGATCGGCCGCGAAGGACCGACCGTGCAGGTCGGCGCCGCGCTGATGTTCAATCTGCGCCGGCTCTATCCGCGCTCGAACGCGCAGATCGAACGGCAACTCGCGCTGGCGGGCGCGGCCGCGGGTTTGTCGGCGGCATTCAATACGCCGCTGGCCGGCATCGTGTTCGCCATCGAGGAACTGACGCGCAGCTTCGAAGCACGCGCGAGCGGTGTGCTGATTACCGCGATCATCATCGCGGGGGTGGTCGCGCTGGGCTTGAACGGCAACTACACGTATTTCGGCACGATCCAGATCGGCTCGCATTTCCCCGATCTGCTCGCGCTCGCGGTGCTGCTCACGGCACTCGTCACCGGTATCGCGGGCGGCGGGTTCGGCTGGCTGCTGCTCAATACCGCGCGCTGGATTCCGGCGCCGCTGCGCCAGTTGCACGGCGAGCGGCCGGTCGCGTTCGCCGCGCTATGCGGCTTCACGATCGCGGTCGTCGGGCTGCTGTCGGGCGGCGCGACGTTCGGCAGCGGTTATGCGGAAGCGCGCGGATTGCTCGACGGACACGCGCAATCGGTGTTCTATCCGTTCCTGAAGATGATCGCGCTGATCGGCTCATACCTGCCCGGCATTCCAGGCGGCATCTTCGCGCCGTCGCTGTCGATCGGCGCGGGTTTCGGCAATCTGCTGCACATGGTGTTCGACTCGATGCAATTGCCGATGCTGATTGCGCTCGCGATGGTCGGCTATCTGGCCGCCGTCACGCAATCGCCGATTACGTCGTTCGTGATCGTGATGGAGATGATCGACGGCCATGCGCTTGTGATTTCGCTGATGGCCACCGCGTTGATCGCGAGCCGCGTATCGCGTCTGTTTGCGCCGCCGTTGTACGAGTCGTTGGCGCGGCGTTATATGGCGCCGTTGCCGCAGCCTGCGCCCGCGCCTGAGGTGCCCGAGGTTGAAGTACCCAAGGTTGAAGTGCCCGAGCCGACGGCGGAAGAAAGCCCCGAGGTCGATGCTGCCATGGCCAAAGCCGACGGCACTCACGGCGAGCAACCGGCAACGGACGCACAGGTGCAAGCCCCGGAGAGCGCAACTCGAAACACCGCGACGAATGGCGCTGCGAATGTCCCGGCAAACGGCGCTGCGAGCACCGTGGCGGACACCGCCGCGAACGCCGTCGCGCCAACCTCGACAGACCTCGCGAACGACGCCTCCGACACCCCGCGTCAATAAACCACGACGCGCGGCGCATGCACATACACCGGCCGCGCGGGGACGACGACGCAACCGGCCAGCATCACCGCGAGCGCTGCGAGCACGAGCAGATTCTTTTTCATCGGATAGTTCTCCACACTCCCAAGCGCGCGATCGCCGACGCCTGTGTTATCGATCAAACGGGAAAATGCGCTGAAGACGCGACGCGAGCGGTATCGAACGCCGCCGCGTCGCCAATGCATGCGTTTTTGCGTGCGGCTTCGCGTTCGCCCATGCGTTCGCTGCCACGCACGCGACTGCGGTCGTTACGCCCAATGCCCCGCAATCCAGCGGTAGTTCGGACCATGCTCGACCCAGTGACCCGGCACCCAGTGATAGCCGACGCGTTCGGCCTGCCAGTGGCCGACGACCCACACGTAGCGGCCATGATCCCAGCGCCAGTGACCGTGATCCCACACGTAGCCGACCCGCGGCGCGGGCACGGCCTCGAAGCGGACCGGCGGCGGCGCGGACGGCGCGACGATGACGACTTCCTCGGCCGAAGCCGACGCCATCGCGGCAGCGCCGGCGGCGATCAGAACGGTGTTGGCAAGCAGCAGGCGAAAGGTTCTGTTCATGATCTCCCTCTTGGGTTGAACACCGGATGCGGCGTTACCGGTTTAATGCGCGAGGGCTCCGGGCGGCTGACGAGCCGCGTGTAACGGTGCACGCTGAAATGCAACGGATTATTTCGATCGGAGAATCGGGCGCGGCGAGCGCCTCCAGGGTCAGGCGGGAGAGAAGCGGAAAGCCGATGACCGAAGGAGTTTCAGCGAGACAACGGTGAGGGAAGACTCGGAGAGAAGGTCTGCACATGAGCATCAGCACGATGCGTCTACATGACCGCCGCATGTGCATGCCTATGCGAGCGCAAACAACAAACGGGAAGCAACAAACGAAAAGCGCCGCACAGCATCGCATTGAATCAACACGACACCATGCAGCGCATTTGCGGCGATACAAACTGGCCGCTCACCGGCGGCCAGGCAAACCCACCCGCGGAACGATCAGACCTGCGGTATTTCGATCTTGACTTCGAGCACCTCGAGATCGTCCTGACGCTCGAGACTCACACGAATATCGTCGTCGGAAATCTTCACGTACTTCGAGATCACGGCCACCAGTTCGCGTTGCAACGCAGGCAGATAATCGGCGGGCGCATGGCCGCCGGCGCGCTCGTGCGCGATGATCAACTGCAGGCGTTCCTTCGCTACCGACGCGGACTTCTTTTTCTCGCCCAGCAAAAACGAAAGAATCGACATTACGTGCGTCCCCCCTTACTTGGTGCCGAAGAGGCGCTGCAGCAGCCCGGGCTTCTGGTAATCGACAAAGCGGAGCGACTTCTGCTCGCCGAGGAAACGCGACACGACGTCCTTATAGGCTTCGGCCACATCGGTGCCGTCGAGGTGCACGGCCGGCAGACCCTGGTTCGACGCGTGCAGCACGGCTTCCGACTCGGGAATCACGCCGATCAGGTCGATGCGCAAGATTTCCTGGATATCGGTCAGCGAAAGCATTTCGCCTTCGTTCACGCGCTTCGGGTTGTAGCGCGTAATCAGCAGATGCTCCTTGATCGGCTCCTTGCCCTCGATCGCGCGCTTGGTCTTCGACGAGAGAATGCCGAGAATGCGGTCCGAGTCGCGCACCGACGACACTTCCGGATTCGTCACGATCAGCGCTTCGTCGGCGAAGTGCATCGCGAGCAGCGCGCCCGATTCGATACCGGCCGGCGAATCGCAGACGATGTATTCGAAGTCCATCGCGATCAGGTCGTTGATGACCTTCTCGACGCCTTCCATCGTCAGCGCATCCTTGTCGCGCGTCTGCGACGCCGGCAGGATGAACAGGTTCTCGCACTTCTTGTCCTTGATCAGCGCCTGGTTCAGATTCGCTTCGCCCTGGATCACGTTGATCAGGTCGTACACGACCCGGCGCTCGCAGCCCATGATGAGGTCGAGGTTGCGCAGGCCGACGTCGAAGTCGATCACGGCAGTCTTGCTGCCACGCAATGCGAGGGCCGATGCAAAACTCGCGCTCGTGGTCGTCTTGCCCACGCCACCCTTGCCCGAAGTCACCACAATGATTTTTGCCATTACCCTTACCTTGTGTTCGTCAAATGCGTCAATTATGTGCGGCTTTTTCCCGTGAAACGCGGTGTGCCGGACTACCCCCGGGGCAGCACGCGCGTCGCCTCTCTCAGGTGAGCCGCAACGGTTCGATCATCAGTTTTTCTTGTTCGAGCCAGATCTGCACCGGCTTGCCGAGCACGTCGGCCGGCAGCGGGTTCTCGGTCGTTCGATAGATGCCCGCGATCGAGATCAGTTCCGGTTCGAGACACGTGCAGAAAATGCGCGCGTCGTGATTGCCCTGCACGCCGGCCAATGCCCGGCCGCGCAGCGGCGCGTAAATGTGGATGTTGCCTTCCGCGATCACCTCGGCGCCGTAGCTCACGAGACCGAGCACGACGAGGTCGCCCTTGGCGTAGATGCGCTGGCCCGAGCGCAGCGGCTTGTCGATCACCATGGTTTGCGGCGAGGCGGCGAGCCGCGCGGATTCAGCGGCGGCCGCCGGGTCGAGCGTGGTGCCTACGCCAGCGGCAATGGACGCGGTGGCCGTGGCGGTTGCGGTGTTCGTCGCGGTATCTGCCGCCGTGCCTGCTGTCGCGCTTGCCGCTACGCCGGCACTCACGTTTGCCGCCGTGCCCTCTTCGTCGCCCTGCTTCGCCGCGGCGCCGCGCCGGTCGCGCGCTTCGAGCAGCGGCAAGGCGGTTTCGGTCGCCCACGCTTGCGCCGCATGGGCGACCACGCCGACCGGCCGCATGCGCACGCTGTCGAGCAGTTGCGCGATGTCGACGAGCGGCACGCGTTCGTTTTCGGCGAGACGCCGCACGTCGATCGCGACGACGTCGTTAGCGAAGAATTCGGGGGTCGCCTCGAAGCGCCGCGTCAGTTCGGCGCGCATCGCGTCGAGGTCGGTCGTTTTGACCACGAACATGAGCGTGTCGACAGAGCCGCTGCGAAGTTCGAAAAAAGGCGATTTCTTGGGCGACATAGCGTTCGGCAAAAAATTTTGCGTATTTTACAGGCGTACACGCGCCCGGCCAGTTTTTTTGCCGGGAGAATCTGCTGTCGCGCGCGTGGCGCGGCGCAGCGCCCGATACGCGCCGCCACACGTCTCGCGCAAGACATATCGCGCAAGACATGCGCGAACGACGGCAACACCGTGGCGCGGCCGCAATCGTGGACGAGACAAAAGAAATTGGCCCACCGGACATGCGCGCCGGAGACATCTCGAAGCAGCGCGACGCAGAGGCAGGCGGCCTGCTGGCACGCCGCTCGCCGCTACCCGTGCGTGTGCGAGGTGGCGCTCACGTGTCGCACCAGCAGGCTTTCGGCCTGCTCGGGCGCGCGCACGACGCGCCGGTGCTCGCCGGCGGGACCGAAGCCGAGCGCTTCGTAAAAGCGCATCGCGTTGCGGTTCGCGTCGGCAACCCATGCGTAGATTTCGGTGGCGCTCGCGCTCGCAAGCCAGTTGCTCGCGGTATCGACGAGCAGTTCGCCACCGCGCAGATGACGCACCGCCGGCGCCACCCATAGTTCGCAGACGAACGCGCGGCGCGCCGCGGTGTCCTCGAAATGCGCTTCGATCAGCCCGGCTGGATGACCCTCGGTGTAGAGAATGAAGGTGCCGACGGCCGGCGAAACCGCGTGCTCGGCCGCGGTGGCATCGAAGCTGGCGGCGTCGGCCGACAACGCGTCCTCGAGTGTCGCGCCGAAGGCATAGGGCGCCTCCCGCAGCGACGCAGTACGGAGTTCGCGAAAAACGGCGCCCTGCTCAGCGGTGATGCGGCGAACGGTCAGTGACGGACTCATGCAGACAAAAACCCCTTGAAACCCTAACGCGTAGCTTTAACCGAACCGGCACGCGAGTCAAATTATTATTGACCAGAACAGCCGCGCGCGCGACGTGTTCGCCTCGCATGCGAACCATGCAGGCCACTCTCGATACGGCCCGCATGCGCTGCAATCTGGCATGCGGCGCGCTCACGGCGCCTCGTAGCGGCCGGTGCCGTCCGGCCACGGTGTGAGCAGTTCGTAGCCGTCCTCGGTCACGGCAACCATGTGCTCCCATTGCGCCGAGAGCGAGCGGTCCTTCGTGACCACGGTCCAGCCGTCGCGCTGCACGCTCGTGCCGGCGCGGCCCGCGTTGACCATCGGCTCGATCGTGAAGACCATGCCCGGTTTCAGGCGCACGCCCTGCCCCGGCTGGCCGTAGTGCAGCACCTGCGGGTCCTCGTGATAGACGCGGCCGATGCCGTGTCCGCAGTAGTCGCGCACGATCGAAAAACCATCGCGCTGCGCGACCTTCTGGATCGCGTGGCCGACGTCGCCGAGCGTCGCACCCGGCTTCACCTCGCGCATGCCGGCGACCATCGCCTCGTAAGTCGTGTCGATCAGCTGACGCGCGACCGGGCTCGGCTGGCCGACGCAGTACATGCGGCTCGTGTCGCCGAAATAGCCGTCCTTGATGATCGCGACGTCGATGTTGATGATGTCGCCGTCCTCGAGAACCTCGTTGCGGTTCGGAATGCCGTGGCACACCACGCTGTTGACCGAGGTGCAGACGGTCTTCGGAAAGCCCAGATAACCGACGTTGGCCGGAATCGACTTCTGCGTGTTGACGATGTAGTCGTTGCACAGCGCGTCGAGTTCGTCGGTGGACACGCCGGCCTTGACGTGCTCGCCGATCATTGCCAGCACGTCGGCCGCGAGGCGGCCGGCAATGCGCAGCCTCGCGATATCGTCGGGAGTCTTGTAGGTAATGGCCATGAATTCAGTCGATGTGGGTCGGATGGATTTCGAATGTTCGACGACGTCGTGCCGCCGCGAGCGAAGCGGCCGATCCTGCTCGCGCCAGCGGTCGATCGTGTCAATTGTACAGAGGATCGCGCGGCCCCCCTGGCAAAACCGGGCAAAACGACCTGCGCGGCGGTGAACCATTCGAGACGCGTCGTCGCGCCGGAGCCCGGAATAAATCAGTATCGCTTAGCAGTCCGTTCGGCTTGCCGGGGCGGGCCGAGCATCTCGGCGACCCGCAGGCGGACCCACGGCGAGGTGCCTTAACTTCGCCACCAGGCCTAAATAGATCGCGTCGAAATGCCGTTATATGCCGTTATTCATTCCATTGGTGTCGTTTTGTTTCATTAAAGGAACGAGACGACGATTACGGCAACCCGAACGCTCCCTTCCGATGAAAAATCTCACGCTCAACGCACGCATCGCCGCCACGATCGCGTTCCTCGCCCTGCTGCTGATCGCGACCGGCGCGATCGGCATCGTCGGCATGGCCCAAAGCAATCGCGCGCAGCGCGACGCCTATGCGGTGCATTACGCGTCGGTCGTCGTGCTCGGCAAGTCCGGCACGGCGATGTCGCGCGCTCGCTACGGGCTCGACTGGGCGATGGCCAATCCGCACTCGCCGCAGCTTGCGATGCAGCTCGATCGCGCGAACAGCCTGCTCGTGGAATCCGACCGTCACTGGGCCGAGTTCCGCGCCTTGCCGAAGAGCGCCGAACTCGCGGCCCTCACCGCCGACCTCGACACGAAACGCAGTGCCGTGCGCCACGACGGCATCGACAAGCTGATCGAGGCGATCCGCGGCGGCGACACGGGCTGGATGGACGAAAGCCGCGCGCAGCACCTGATCGCGCTCTACAGCGCGATGAACGAGAGCCAGGGCAAGCTCGAAAGCTATCTCGACGCGCAGGCGACCGAGGCCGGCGCGCGCTCCAACGCGCTCTTTCGCGCGATGCTCGCGACCTGCGCGGCAAGCATCGTGCTGGCGCTTGCGGTCGCGTTCCTGAGCTGGCGCTCGCTGCGCCGCGCGATCATGACGCCGCTCGCGAGCGCGCTGCATCAGTTCGACGCGATCGCGGCGGGCGATCTGCGCACGCGCGCGGCGGCGCACGCGAACGACGAAATGGGCACGCTGCTGCGCGCGCTCGCCGCGATGCAGGCGCGTCTGCTCGGCACGGTCACGTCGGTGCGCTCGGGTTCGACGGCGATCGCCTCGGCCACGCAGCAGATCGCGGCGGGCAATCAGGACCTCTCGCAACGCACCGAGGAACAGGCGGCCTCGCTCGGCGAAACGGCATCCGCGATGGAACAGATCACCGCGACCGTGCAGCTCAACGCGAGCCATGCCGAGCAGGCCAGCACACTCGCGCGCGGCGCGTCGGACCTCGCCGCGCACGGCCGCGACGCGGTCGGCAGCATGATTGAAACGATGCGCGCGATCCACACGGGTTCCGCGCAGATGACGGGCATCATCGGCACGATCGAGAGCATCGCGTTCCAGACGAATATCCTCGCGCTCAACGCGGCCGTCGAAGCCGCGCGCGCCGGCGACGAAGGCCGCGGCTTCGCGGTGGTGGCCGGCGAGGTGCGCAGCCTCGCGCAACGCTCGGCGGCCGCGGCGCGCGAGATCGGCGCGCTGATTGCCGATTCGACCTCGCGCGTCGAACGCGGCGCGGGCCTCGTCGAAGACGCGGGCGGCACGATGCAGCAGATCGAGGCGGCGATTGCACGCGTGACGGGCATCGTCGGCGAGATCGCGCAGGCTTCGCGCGAGCAGAGCGACGGGATTCAGCAGGTGGGACTCGCGATCACGCAGATGGACGAAGTGACGCAGCAGAACGCGGCGCTCGTCGAGGAAAGCGCGGCGGCGGCGGCATCGCTGGCGGATCAGGCGCGCGCCTTGAGCGAGTTGATGGAAGGGTTCAAGGTGGCGTGAGGGCCGCCGCCGCGGGACTCGAAACGCGGATTCGAGCCTCGTGGTGTGGGCCAGCCAGCCTCGACCGAGGCTGGCGGAATCAGCGGGCCTGCGCCGGGTTCGACGACGTTTCCAGGTTCGTTGCGAGGCCCATTTCCAGGCTTTCCTGGAGCAGCGAAACGAGCGGCGGGATCATGTGCTGAATTTCGGTCCGGTCGCCCATTACTTCGACTTTGATCGGCGGTAGCGCAGGCCAGTTTCTCGACGCCGGCATGACCCGCATGCCGTCCCGCACCTGCGAGCGGCTCAGCACCGTCACCCCCAAGCCGCCAAGGATCGCCGCCTGCATGCCGCCCAGATTGCTGACCGTGCAGGTAGGGGTCCATTCGCGCCGCGCCGACGCGAGCGAGTCGGCAATGATCTCGCGATAGATGCAGGGCGGCTGCATCATGACGAGCTTCGCGGGATAGCGGGGTTCGTCGCGGAAACCGGCTCCGGCGACCCACACTAGCGGCTCGCTCCAGACGACCCGGCTACGCCGCGCCGACGTTTTGCCGATGACCCCAACGATGGCGACATCGAGCTTTTTCTGTTCGAGGGCTTTCAGAAGGTGCTGGCTCGAATCGGTCGTCAGCTCGAGCTGCACGTCGCGGTAGAGACTCTTCAGGCGCGCGAGAAAATTCGGCAACTGCGCCTGTAGCAGATTTTCCGCCACGCCAAGCCGCAGAACAGACACGTTGGGCGGCTCGAATACTTCGCGCAGAAAGCTCTCGTATTGATCGAGCAGCCGCCTCACGGCAACCAGAACGCGCTCGCCGTCGCGCGTCAGCGTGAGCGAGCGGCTGGTCCGCTCGAACACGCGCATCTGCAGCGCCTCTTCGAGACGAAGAATTTTCTGGCTGACAGCCGATTGCGTGCGGCCGACCCGTTCCGCGGCGGCCGTGAAACTGCCCGCCTCGGCAACGGCGACAAAAGCTCTCAGCAGGTCCATTTCGAGGTCGGGAAGTTTCATCTATCTATAAGTATCGCTACTTGATCCTATAAGTCTTATTCGTTTGATTTCTTCATTATAGAGGCGGATATTACCTCATCACCTCGTTTTACTGGAGAAAAAATGAGCAAGCGAAATTCTGTTTCGATCGTCGAGGCTTTCTGGCGAGAAGTATGGCAAGGCAAGAATCCCGAGGCCGCCGATCGGCTCGTCGCGGAAGACTTTGCGATCACATCGGGCGGCACGGTAATCGGCCCTCGCGAAACGTTCAAACAGTGGGTCGGCGCGTTCCTCACCTCGATCGACGACTTCAACTTCGAAATCGTCGAGATGTTTCAGAACGAAGCGGGAGACCGTGTCGCGACCCGCTGGGCGGTCACGGGCAAGAACAACGGCGTGATGGGCGCCGAGCCGTGCGGGTCGCCGATTTACATGACCGGGACCGCGGTGATTCATGTCCGCGAAGATGGGTTGCTTCAGCACAACTGGGTCGAGCGTAATGCGCTGGAGGTGCATCGGAGCCTGCTCAAGCGCGCAGAGGCGAGCTAGACGCGTGGTTCGTGTTTGTGCTTCGTTTTGATGAGGCGGTCTCTGGTTTCCAGCAGTTTTTAAACGCAACACCACCTCGAATCGAGCAAGGTGATGCGCCAGGAACTGGAGACTAAAAAGCAAAAACCCCGTAAGCCTGAGGCTTACGGGGTTTTCTAATTTGGCGGAAAGGGTGAGATTCGAACTCACGGTACGGTATAACCGTACACTGGATTTCGAGTCCAGCGCATTCGACCACTCTGCCACCTTTCCGGGTATTCCAACTCGCAGTGCGACTTCAACTTCCTGCTACTGCTTCGCCAGATCCAAGCGGGTCGTTGCTTGGGAGAACAAGATTATAGAACAGCTCGAGCCTGTTTTCCAAGCCCTTCGCCGAAAATTTTTTTAGAAAAGCCCGACAGGCGGGCAGGCAGCAAGCCGTTGCGGCGCAATCGAACCACACGACGACGCCGAACGACACGCCACTCACAACAGCTGCACCAGCCGATCACGCACTCAGGCCGCCGGCACTTCCAGCCGCTCGACGCCGCCGAGGTACGGACGCAACGCCGCCGGCACCGTCACCGAACCATCGGCATTCTGGAAGTTCTCGAGCACGGCCACGAGCGTGCGGCCCACCGCGAGCCCCGAGCCGTTCAGCGTATGCACAAGTTCGGGCTTGCCTTGCGCATTGCGATAGCGTGCCTGCATGCGCCGCGCCTGGAACGACTCAGTGTTCGAGCAGCTCGAAATCTCGCGGTACGTGTTCTGCGCGGGCAGCCACACTTCGAGGTCGTAGGTCTTCGTGGCCGAGAAGCCCATGTCGCCGGTACACAGCGTGATCACGCGATATGGCAGTTCGAGCTTCTGCAGAATCGTCTCGGCGTGGCCGACCATCTGTTCGAGCGCATCGTACGACGCTTCCTGGGCGACGATCTGCACCATCTCGACCTTGTCGAACTGATGCTGGCGGATCATGCCGCGTGTGTCGCGGCCATACGAGCCCGCTTCCGAGCGGAAGCACGGCGAATGCGCGGTCAACCTGATCGGCAGTGCGTCCGCTTCGACGATGCTCTCGCGCACCGTGTTCGTCAGCGAAATTTCCGAGGTCGAGATCAGATACTGCGTCACCGTGTTTTCGCCGCCGCCCTTCTCGACGCGGAACATGTCGTCCGCGAATTTGGGCAACTGGCCGGTGCCGTACAGGATGTCCGGATTCACGATGTACGGCGTGTAGATCTCGGTATAGCCGTGCTGCTGCGTGTGCGTGTCGATCATGAACTGCGCGAGCGCGCGATGCAGCCGCGCAATCTGCCCGCGCAGCATCGTGAAGCGCGCGCCCGACAGCTTCGCGCCGGTCTCGAAGTCGAGGCCGAGCGGCGTGCCGACATCGACGTGATCCTTGACCTCGAAATCGAACTGACGCGGCGTGCCCCAGCGGCGCACTTCGACGTTGTCCGCTTCGTCGCGGCCCACCGGCACGCTCTCGTGCGGCAGGTTCGGCACGCCGAGCAACAGGTCCGACAGACGCTTCTGGATCTCGTCGAGCTTGACGGCCGACGCCTTCATCTCGTCGCCGATGCCGCCGACTTCGGCCATCACCGCCGAGGTGTCCTCACCGCGTCCTTTCATCGCGCCGATCTGCTTCGACAGGCTGTTGCGGCGCGCCTGCATTTCTTCGGTGCGGGTCTGGGTGTCGCGGCGTTCCGCTTCGAGCGCGGCGAAAGCCGCCACGTCGAGGGTATAGCCGCGGTCGGCGAGGCGCTTGGCGACGCCGTCGAGGTCTTTGCGCAGCAGCTGGATGTCGAGCATGGGATGGGACGGGTGTTCGTTGTATGAAAGCGCGATTTTAACGCACCGGCACGGGCGGCCGGAACGTCCGGAAAGCGAGGTGTGGCGAGTGGCTCACCCCTTCTTCGCCTTGTTCTCCGCGCGCCACTGCGCATCGAGATCGGCAAGCCGCGCGAGCTTCTCGCCGATCTTGCCTTCGAGCCCGCGCGGCGTCGGCTGATACCAGCGCGGATCGCGCATGCCGTCCGGCAGATAGGTCTCGCCGGCCGCGTACGCATCGGGCTCGTCGTGCGCGTAACGGTAGTCGTGGCCGTAGCCGAGTTCCTTCATCAGCTTCGTCGGCGCGTTGCGCAGATGCACCGGCACCGCGCGCGACTGGTCCTTGCCGACGAAGCGCCGGGCCTCGTTGTACGCGTTGTATCCGGCGTTCGATTTCGGCGCGACCGCGAGATAGATGATCGCCTGCGCAAGCGCGAGCTCGCCTTCGGGCGTGCCGAGCCGCTCGTAGGTTTCGGCGGCGTCGAGCGCGATGCGCGCGGCGCGCGGATCGGCGAGACCGATGTCTTCCCACGCCATGCGCACGATGCGCCGAGCGAGATAGCGCGGGTCCGCGCCGCCGTCGAGCATGCGGCAGAACCAGTAGAGCGCGCCGTCCGGACTGCTGCCGCGCACCGATTTATGCAGCGCGCTGATCTGGTCGTAGAATGCGTCGCCGCCCTTGTCGAAGCGCCGCAGGTTTTCGGCGAGCGCACTGCCGAGCAAGGTGCCGTCGATCTCGCGGGTCTTCTGCTGCGCGGCCGCGCGCGCGACGATTTCGAGGTTGTTCAGCAGCTTGCGGCCGTCGCCGTCGGCGGAACCGATCAGCGCGGCGCGCGCTTCGTCGGTGAACGTGAGGCCGCCGAGCTCCTTCTGCGCGCGTTCGAGCAGTTCGCGCTGCTCGTCGTCGGTGAGGCTCTTCAGCACGTAGACCGCCGCGCGCGACAGTAGCGCGCTGTTGACCTCGAACGACGGGTTCTCGGTCGTCGCGCCGACGAATACGAACAGCCCCGATTCGACGTGCGGCAAGAACGCGTCCTGCTGGCTCTTGTTGAAGCGATGCACCTCGTCGACGAACACCAGCGTCTGATGCCCGTTCGCGCGATGAATCTGCGCGGTCTCGACCGCCTCGCGGATATCCTTCACGCCCGAGAGCACCGCCGAGAGCGCGATGAACTGAGCATGAAACGCATCGGCCATGAGCCGCGCGAGCGTAGTCTTGCCGACGCCGGGCGGCCCCCAGAGGATCATCGAATGGGCTTCGCCGGATTCGAACGCGACCCTGAGCGGCTTGTTCGGCCCGAGCAGATGCGCCTGGCCGATCACTTCGTCGATATTGCGGGGCCGCAGGCGTTCGGCGAGCGGAACATTGGCACGGGTTTCTTCAAACATGACGTTTTGGGGATAATCTCGGCTTTCCGGGCTTTTCGAGGCGGTGCCCCGGCCCTTGCGGGTTCTTCCCGGGCGCGGTCCGCGAGAACGCGGCGGCCGGCCGGACAAGCGCAACGCCCGCCGGCCAAGCCACGGGCAACGTCCTGCATTATGACAGCGACGGCGTCCGGGCGAAGGCCGGGTGTCGCGGAGCCGGCGCATCGGTTCGCGCAAGCGGCGTATCGCGTGGGCGCGGGCGAGGCATGCCTGAGGGGAGCGCCGGAGTAAATCGCGGCGTGGATAACCGGCAAGGCGATACGGCACAGCGATACGGCAAGACGATACGGCAGAATGCCGGGCCCGAAGCGCGGCAAGCGGCATCGGCCAAGCTCGGCAGAACGACAGGCAGCGACACCAACAGGAACAGACATCAGATGGCACAAGAACCCCTCGCCGGCGACACCGGCTCCACCTACGCGCCGCTCACGCCGGTGCCCGACGCGCGCCGCGCCTTCCGTACCGGCGACGCATTCGCGCTCTGGTTCTCCCTCGGCATCGGCCTGCTCGTCGCGCAGGCGGGCGCACTGCTGGTGCCGGGGCTATCGCTGCCGCACGCGCTCATTGCGATCGCGCTCGGCAGCGTGATCGGCGTCGTGCTGCTCGCGCTCGTGGGCGTGATCGGCACCGACACCGGGCTCGCGGCGATGTCGTCGCTGCGTCCGACGCTCGGCGTGCGCGGCGCGTCGGTGCCGGCCGTGCTGAACATGGTGCAGCTGGTCGGCTGGGGCTCGTTCGAGGTGATCGTGATGCGCGATTCCGCCGACGCGCTCGCGAAGCAGGCATTCGGCCTGTCGATGCCGCTCGTCTGGACTGTGCTCTTCGGCGCGCTCGCGACGCTGCTCGCGGTCAGCGGGCCGCTGTCGTTCGTGCGGCGCTTTCTGCGCAAATGGGGCATCTGGCTGCTGCTCGCGGGCGCCGCATGGCTCACGTGGAACCTGCTCGCGCGCCACCATCTCGCGGACCTGATGCAGCGCCCCGGCACGGGCGAGATGTCGTTCGGCGGCGCGATCGACCTCGTGGTCGCGATGCCGCTCTCGTGGCTACCGCTGATTTCCGACTACACGCGCTTCGGCCGCCGCGCCGGCGAGACGTTTCGCGGCACGCTGTACGGCTACGGCATCGCGAACATCTGGTTCTATGCGCTCGGCGCGATCTACGGTCTCGCGGCGGGCGGCGGCGACGCGCTGCTGACGAGCGCGCTCGCGCAAGCGGGCGGCGGCTTTGCGCTGCTGCTGATCCTGATCGACGAAATCGACAACGCATTCGCCGATATCCACTCGGCCGCGGTGTCGACCGGCACGTTCTGGACGCGAGCGAGCGTGCCGCTGCTGTCGGCCGCGTTCGGCGCGCTCTGCACGCTGATCGCGCTGCTCGTGCCGATGGCGAAGTATCAGAACTTCCTGCTGCTGATCGGCTCGGTATTCGCGCCG
The DNA here is from genome assembly GCF_011752945.1 of Paraburkholderia sp. Cy-641. Classification (NCBI taxonomy): domain Bacteria; kingdom Pseudomonadati; phylum Pseudomonadota; class Betaproteobacteria; order Burkholderiales; family Burkholderiaceae; genus Paraburkholderia; species Paraburkholderia sp. Cy-641. The sequence continues at coordinate 58,075 of NZ_VWWM01000038.1, read as the reverse complement.
CTGTTCGGCGTCGTGCTGATGGATCACTTTATCGTGCGCAAACGCCGCATCGACGCCACGGTGCTCGCCGACCTGCGCGGCCGCTACGGCTTCTCGAGCGGCTGGCATCTGAGCGCGTTCGTCGCGTGGGCGATCGGCATCGCCTCGTATCAGGTGATCAATCAATGGCTGCCGAATCTCGGCGCAACGCTGCCTTCGCTGGCGATCGGAGCGGTGTGTTATTTCGTGTTCGTGTCGACGCGCAAGACCGCGTATGCCTGAGTGGTGAATGCTTCGGCGCTGCATGCGGCCCGTGCGAGCTCGAAGCTCTCAGCACGACGGCATTGGCCGAAGTCGTGGGCTGCATAGCGCGGCGTATCGCGGCATATCGCGCAAACCGATCTGCGCGATATGCCCGCAGTCGAATCACCCAGCCTCGGCCGCGTGGAGAAACGGCGTGCCGCGCGCCGTCTCCCCACCCATCAGTTTGATCGCTGTGAAAATCACGCGGCCGAAGCAATGCCCCTGCTGCGATACGGCCGATTTCTATTTCTTCGCGGCTTTACGCCTGCGCGATTCGATTTTTCGGCACAAGTCCGTGAGCAGCCAACGCGCCACGGTTTCAGGGCGATTCGGCGCATAGGACGCGAATTTGGTTTCGTTTTCGAAGTGAACGATGACGGTTCCCGTCATCACGCGATAGGTACCGGCGTAATTGACGCCGTCCAGTTCCACGCTCAGCGCGTGCGTGGTTTCGTATTCTGCAAAGGTCAAGATAAAAGCGATATCTCAAAAAAGACGAGACATTATCGCTTCGATCTCCTACAAATCAAAAAATATATGCAAATTGTTGCATATTAAGTCATTACGTGTCGCCGCCCCGTCCGCGGCGCGCCCGCAAACCTCGCTATGGCCGCGATTGGCGTGCATTGGCCTCGGGTCCCACCCCAGTTCCGGCCGCGCGTTAATGGTGCTCGAGCGCTAGCACGGGCGTGTCGGCGAAGCGCTTGAGCGCCCGCTTCCCGTCGCGTTGAGCCTCGGCTTCATCGCCGAAGGTCGTTTCGCTGTAATCGATGACCTTGACGCCGCTGCCGACCGGCCGCGGAATCGTGATGCCCCAATGCCAACCGCCCTCCTGCTCGAAGACATGGAGCGTCGGGGATAAATGCGAATCTTGTGATAAAGATCCTCTCATAACATGCCTCACTTTCCGAACATTCGAAGCCACTACCCACTTCGACCAGTTTAGGCGTTATCTTGCTGCGTTGCAGCAAAAAAATGTCAGAGAATGTAGAGGAAAACTGAAAAGAGTCTGACACGCCTGTGTCAATCTTCTGAGGATGCCGCTTATCCGGCTCCGCACGACAACGACGGTTTGCGCCGAAAAAACCACATCTGCACCAACCACGGGCAAGGGCCCGCGCACTCCGCGTCAATAAGCAAAGCCGCGCCCGGCGAACGCGGCTTTGCGAAGCGATTCACACGGCGTCGACCACCGACGCCGGCCACGCAGCTTATCCGTTGATGACGTCCGCGCCCTTCGGCACGGTGAACTTGAACGCATCGGCCGGCAACGCGGGATTTTTCTGGATATTCGAGAAGGTCAGCAGCGTCACGTTGCCGAACACGTCATGCAATTCCATCGCTTCGAGATTGCCGTCCTTGAAGCCGATACCAACACGCTGGAACTGCGTGTCCTTCGCCTTCGGCGTCAATTCGAGCCAGTCGATGCCGGCCTTCACGCCGGCATCATGCAACGTGAAGTTCTTGTCCAGATCGTTGCTGCCGAACAGGATCGCCGCCGGACTCGCGCCGAGCGCATTGCCGAGCGCCCGCACCGTGACCTGGTTCAGGTCCTTGTCGTAGACGTAGAGCTTGTCGCCGTCCGCCTGCAACAGTTGCGCGTAAGGCTTCTCGTATTGCCAGATGAACTTGCCGGGCCGCGCGAACGTGAACGTACCGCTCGACGTGGTGGGCTGGCCCGCGTCCACCGTGGGCAGCGCGCCGGACGAGCCCTGCGCCTTGCTCGGCGCGCGCACTTCCTGCTGCACGAAGGTGCCGCGCGCCGCATGAACCTGTGCGACGAACGCCTTCAGTTGCTCGGTGCCGCTCGCGAAGGCGTGCGAAGCGACCAGCAGCGACGCGCCGATCGCCACGCTGCCCGCGCCGCGCGCGAACTTGCGCGCGCTCTGGCGAATGCGCTCGCCGAGACGGCCAGATCGACGCTCTCGAACGTCATGCTGCGCGATGGTGTGCATATGGTTTCTCCCTTGATTGAATTCGCCGACGGGCCGCGCGAGGCGCATGTGGATAAACACTCGGGCCGCCTTTGCGCGCATCCGGCAGCGAGGCTGCGGTGCCGCGCATACCGAAACGGCATGCCGCGCTGCCTACCCGCAGCGGCAACGGCTTATTCCGCTTCCCGCGCCGGCGCCAGAATTTCGCGATTGCCGTTCGACGACATCGCCGACACCACGCCCGAATTCTCCATCTGTTCGAGCAAGCGCGCCGCGCGGTTGTAGCCGATGCGCAAGTGCCGCTGCACGAGCGAGATCGACGCGCGGCGGTTTTTCAGCACGACGTCGACCGCCTGATCGTATAACGGGTCCGACTCGCCTTCGGTGGACACGGTTCCCGCCGAGCCTTCGTCGCCCTCGCCCGTCACGCCGCCTTCGAGAATGCCCTCGATGTAGTTCGGCTCGCCCTGTTCCTTGAGCTTGTCGACGACGCGATGCACTTCGTCGTCCGACACGAACGCGCCGTGCACGCGCACCGGCAAACCGGAGCCCGGCGGCAGATACAGCATGTCGCCCATGCCGAGCAGCGACTCGGCGCCCTGCTGGTCGAGAATCGTGCGCGAGTCGATTTTCGACGACACCTGGAAGGCCATGCGCGTCGGCACGTTGGCCTTGATGAGCCCGGTGATGACGTCGACCGACGGCCGCTGCGTGGCGAGAATCAGGTGGATGCCGGCCGCACGCGCCTTCTGCGCGATGCGCGCGATCAGCTCTTCGACCTTCTTGCCGACCACCATCATCAGGTCGGCCAGTTCGTCGATCACGATCACGATGTTCGGCAAGCGCGTAAGCGGTTCCGGATCGTCCGGCGTGAGGCTGAACGGATTCGGCAGCTTCTCCTCGCGCTTGGCCGCGTCGTCGATCTTGTTGTTGTAGCCGGCGAGATTGCGCACGCCGAGCTTGCTCATGAGCTTGTAGCGGCGCTCCATTTCGGCGACCGCCCAGTTCAGCGCGTGGCCCGCCTGGCGCATGTCGGTGACGACCGGGCAGAGCAGATGCGGAATGCCTTCGTAGACGCTCATTTCGAGCATCTTCGGATCGATCAGGATCATGCGCACCTGCTCGGCGCTCGCCTTATAGAGCAGCGAGAGGATCATCGCGTTGATGCCGACCGACTTGCCCGAACCGGTCGTGCCGGCGACGAGCAGGTGCGGCATCTTCGCGAGGTCGGCGCACACGGGCTTGCCGCCGATGTCCTTGCCGAGGCCCATCGTGAGCGGCGAAGCCGCATCGGCATAGACGGCCGAGCCGAGAATCTCGGAGAGGCCCACGGTCTGACGGCGCTGGTTCGGCAGCTCCAGCGCCATGTAGTTCTTGCCCGGAATCGTTTCGACGACGCGGATCGACACGAGCGACAGCGAACGCGCGAGGTCCTTCGCGAGATTGACGATCTGGCTGCCCTTCACGCCGGTGGCCGGCTCGATTTCGTAGCGCGTGACGACCGGCCCCGGATAGGCGGCGACCACGCTCACTTCGACGCCGAAGTCCTTGAGCTTTTTCTCGATCAGGCGCGAAGTGAATTCGAGCGTATCGGCGGAAATGGTTTCCTGGGCGGCGGGCGCGGGGTCGAGCAGCGAAATGGGCGGCAGCGTGGAGTCGCCCGGCAGATCGGTGAAGAGCGGCACCTGCCGTTCCTTTTCGACGCGCTCCGACTTCACTGGCGTAACGACGGGCGGCACGATCATCACGGGCTCATGTTCCTCGATGCGCACGCGGCCCTTCTCGACCTTGCCCTCACGCTTGACGGCGGCGGCTTCGCCGAGCTTGCGGTCGCGCCCGGCTTCGCGGCGCAGCTTCGCGAACGTGACCGCGGAAATGATCGACTCGCCGACCTTCTCCGCAACCGATAGCCACGAGAAACGGAAGTACAGCGACAGCCCGATCGCGAGCCCGAGCAGCAGCGCGAGCGTGCCGCCGGTGAAGCCGAGCGCATGCGAGATGCCGCGCGCGACGGCCTCGCCGATCACGCCGCCCGGCGCGCGCGGCAACTGCACCTTGAGCGACCACATGCGCAGCGCCTCGAGGCCGTTGCACGACAGCAGCACGAGCATGAACGCGAATGCGTCCGCGAGCCAGCTCACGCCGTGCGGCGCGGCGTCGTCCTGCGGCTCTTCGTGGCGGGTGATACGCCGGTAGTTCGCGGAGATATGGCGGCCGAGCAGCACGATCCACCAGTAGGCGGACAGGCCGAACAGCAGCAGCAGAATGTCGGACGTCCATGCGCCGACGCGGCCCGCCCAGTTCGAGATGTGGTCGACCTGCGCGGCGTGGGTCCAGCTCGGGTCGTGCCTGCTATAGCTGACGAGGGCCATCAGCAGGAACACGCCGAGCGCTACCTGCAGAATCCAGCGAATTTCGGTGAAGAGGCGCGACATGCGGTGAGGCAATGCCTGCGCGCTCGCGGAATAAGGAGCTTTTGCCATTGATCCTGTTGCCTGGGGTAGCCGGTTCAGGCCGAGACTGCCGCCGGGAACACGGCCCGGGCCTCGCCGCGCGTGGCTTCGGGCCCGATCCCGGCTACCGGAAACTTCGATCCGGCCTATTGTAAACGCTGTGCCCCGCACAGGGCTGTAAATGACGGTAACTTGACCGCTTTGGCCGTTCGGCTGCTTGAAACGCGGGGGCGCGGAAGGCGGCCCGACCGGTTCGGCGCGCGAGCCGCGTGCCCGACGTCCGGCTGTCCGCCTGCGCGCAGCCATGGCGCCGGCCTATGCCGCCACCCTATCGCGGCGATCGGAAAGCTTCATGGCGCAGCCGCGCGCCTCGCCCTTTATAATGCCGGACTGACACCCATCTACCGTTTCAGCTCAAAACCGCACGGCCTCGCATGAGCGGGCCGCGCGCTGCACAAGGATTCGATCATGCCCGCAACTGCAACGAAACACGCCAAGGTTCTGATTCTCGGCTCCGGTCCCGCCGGCTACACGGCGGCGGTCTACGCGGCGCGCGCCAACCTCTCGCCGGTGCTCGTCACGGGCCTCGCGCAAGGCGGCCAGCTGATGACCACGACCGACGTCGAGAACTGGCCCGCCGACGCCAACGGCGTGCAAGGCCCGGAACTGATGGCACGCTTTCTCGAGCACGCCGAGCGCTTCAACACCGAAATCATCTTCGACCACATCCACACGGCGAAGCTCGACGAGAAGCCGATCCGCCTGATCGGCGACGCGGGCGAATACACCTGCGACTCGCTGATCATCTCGACCGGCGCCTCGGCACAATACCTCGGCCTGCCGTCGGAAGAAGCGTTCATGGGCAAGGGCGTGTCGGCCTGCGCGACCTGCGACGGCTTCTTCTACAAGCAGCAGCACGTGGCCGTGATCGGCGGCGGCAACACCGCGGTCGAAGAAGCGCTGTACCTCTCCGGCATCGCCAAGAAGGTGACCGTAATCCATCGCCGCGACAAGTTCCGCGCCGAGCCGATCCTGATCGACCGCCTGCTCGCGAAGGAAAAGGAAGGCGTCGTCGAAATCAAGTGGAACCACGTGCTCGACGAAGTGACCGGCGACGCGTCCGGCGTCACCGGACTGCGTATCAAGCATACGCAAACCGGCGCAACCACCGACCTCGAATTGCAGGGCCTGTTCGTCGCGATCGGCCACAAGCCGAACACGGACATCTTCGCAGGCCAGCTCGAGATGAAGAACGGCTACATCATCACGAAGGGCGGCCTGAACGGTTTCGCGACCGCGACGAGCGTGCCGGGCGTGTTCGCCGCCGGCGACGTGCAGGACCACGTGTACCGTCAGGCGATCACGAGCGCGGGCACGGGCTGCATGGCCGCGCTCGACGCGCAGCGCTACCTCGAAACCATCGACGAGATGGCCGGCGAGCACGCGATGAGCCAGGAAGCGGAGCGTTGATTCACAGCGCTTCGTCGCGATGCGGGACTGTGAGGGAAAGCGCGACGGTAAAATGACGGCAGGGCGCAGCCCGGCCGTCCGACCGAAAGAAGGCCGCGGCTGAAAAGCCGGCGGCCTTTTTTGTGTCCGGCGCGCTCGGATTGAGGGTTTGCGATGCGTCCGCGTGATGCACTTGCTTGATGCACTTTGCGCGTTGCGCCTTCTCGCCAGGCTTCGTGTGACGCGCTCGTGCTGTGTGCCGCGCTTCATCGAGCGCTTTGTGCCAGGCTTTGCGCCAAGCGTCCCGCCGAGCTTGTGTGTCCGACTTGCGCTCGCTGGCACCGGCGCACGATCTTCGCGCTTCGCTTGAGCCGACCTTGCAAGCCAACGCATCCGCCGCCCAAGCCCCGCGCGACCGACCTACTCTTTCCGTGTATTGCCGATATGCCGAAGAATCTGCCCCACCCCAACGAACCGAAACGCCCGCAAGCCGCCGCACGGCCCGCGCCGGCCCCAGCGGCACCCGCAGCCGTGCCGAAACCCGATCGCACGACGGGGCTCGCCGGTCTCGGCGCGCTACGCGAGGCGTTGAAGGGCGATGCCGAGCAGCGCGAGCGCGAACAGGCGGCGGCCCGGGCGGCGCAGCGCGAAGCCGCGGCGGACGCCAACCTGTTCCGCCACGAGATCGGCGAAGTCGCGCCGCTCGTGGCGGCGCCGCGCGCGACCTTGACACGCAATCCCCCGCCGCCGCTGCCGGTGCAAACGCTGCTCGACGAAGAGGCTGTGCTGCACGAAGCGATCTCCGATGAATTCGATCCCGAGGTGCTGCTCGAAACCGACGAGACGCTCTCGTATTGCCGCCCCGGCGTGAGCCGCGACGTCGTGCGCAAACTGCGGCGCGGCGACTGGATCGTGCAGGCGCAAATCGACCTGCACGGCATGCGGCGCGAGGAAGCGCGCGAGGCGCTGGCGGAGTTCATCCGCGAATCGGTGAGGCGCGGCTTGCGGTGTTTGCGCGTGATCCACGGCAAGGGCCTGGGGTCGATCGGCAAGGAGCCGGTGCTGAAGGGCAAGGTGCGCGCATGGCTCGTGCAGAAGTCCGAGGTCATCGCGTTCTGTCAGGCGCGGCCGCACGACGGCGGTGCCGGCGCGGTGGTCGTGCTGCTGCAACCGGGCGCGTTGCTGGCGCATGGGGTGCAGGCGAAGGGTTGACGGGCCTCTCCGGGGGCGAGGCTGCAAGGCTAAGCCTCGGCCTGGGCTAAGACCTGGGCCGCTCTGGCTCTGGCTCTGGCTCCGGACCTGAGCCCGAGCCGCTGGGCGGCCCCGCCCACGCATCCCCGCTTATAACCCGCAAGGTCTCGCGTGAGCTTGTGGTCACGCGGCCGCACTTCCACACTCTCATCGCAATCTGTCGATTTTCGCTGCCGCCGTTCGTCGTCGGGTAAACGGCCATCGTGGCCGTCGCGCGGTGGCCGCCATTGCCACCGCACCGTGCCGTGCAACCGTCAAAAGGTGATCGCGATGCCTCTACAGCTCTATGCCCACCCGTTCTCGTCTTACTGCCAGAAGGCCCTGACCGCGCTCTACGAAAACGGCACGCCGTTCGAGATGCGCCTGCTCGCGCACGACGACCCGCAGATCATGGCCGAATTCGCCGCGCTCTGGCCGATCAAGCGCTTTCCGGTGCTCGTCGACGGCGGCCGGACCGTGGCTGAGGCGAGCATCATCATCGAATATCTCGGCCTCTATCATCCGGGCCCGGTCGCACTGCTGCCCGCCGACGCGCGCGCCGCGCTCGACGTGCGTGGCATGGACCGCTTCTTCGACAACTACATTTCGACGCCGCAGCAGCGGATCGTCTACGACAGCCTGCGCGCCGAGGCCGAGCGCGATCCGCGCGGCGTCGCCGAGGCGCGCGCGATGCTCGATACCGCGTACGCGTGGCTCGACAAACACATGGCCGGCCGCGAATGGGCCGCCGGCGACCGCTTCAGCCTCGCCGACTGCGGCGCGGGCCCGTTCCTGTTCTACGCCGACTGGACGCATCCGATCGACCCGGCCTTCGCGCACGTACGCGCGTACCGGCAGCGGCTGCTGGCGCGGCCATCGTTCGCGCGCGCGGTCGACGAAGCACGGCCGTATCGTCATTTCTTTCCGCTCGGCGCGCCGGACCGCGATTGAGCGAGGCAAAGCATTGGCCGCGGCGACCTCGGCAACCCCAGCAAACACGGCAACTTCAGCGGCCTTCGGCAAGCCCCGCGCCCCCGGCAAACGCGGTGGACACAACGGCCGCAACCCGCACAACCGCCGCACCAGTCGCCCCCACCGCGGCCGGGCTGCGCGCGCCCTCACCGCTCGCCCCCACGCGCAGACAACCCCCTTTCCTCGCTGTAGACTTCATTTCGCAAGCGCGTCTCGACCTTTCCCCGGCTCACCACCCACAAGGCACACCATGGACCGTTTCGAAGCGATGGAGATCTTCACGCGTGTGGTCGAAGCAAACAGCTTTACCAAGGTATCCGAATCGCTCGACCTGCCGCGCGCCAAGGTGAGCCGCACGATCCAGGCGCTCGAGGAACACGTCGGCGTGCGCCTGCTGAACCGCTCGACGCGCCAGGTCAGCGTGACCGAAGACGGCGCCGAGTTCTACGAGCGCTGCGTGCGCATTCTCGCCGACGTCACCGATGCCGAATCGTCGCTGTCGAACAAGCGCGAAAACCCGGCCGGCACGATCCGCGTCGATACGTCGGGCACGCTCGCGCGCTCGCTGCTCCTGCCCGCGCTCGACGACTTCTACCGCCAGTACCCCGCGATCGACGTGCGGCTCGGTCTCGCGGACCGCAACATCGACCTGATTCAGGACGGCGTCGATTGCGTGATCCGCATGGGCACGCCGGAAGAGTCGAGCCTCGTCGCGCGGCGCATCGGGCTCGCGCGCATCGTTACGTGCGCCTCGCCCGCGTACCTGGAAAAGCACGGCACGCCGGCCACGCTCGCGGAGCTCGACCGGCATCGCGCGGTCAACTACGTGTCCGCGCGCAGCGGCAAGACGTTCCCGTTCGAATACGAGGTGGAGGGCGAGATCGAGCGGATTGCGATGACGGGCACGCTCGCCGTCAACGACGGCTCGGTGTACATCACCGCCGGCGTGCTCGGCCACGGCATCATCCAGCCGTCGCGCTTCATGGTCGCCGAGTTGATCGAGCAAGGCGCGCTCACCGAGATTCTCGGCAACTACACGAGCCCCGGCACGCCGCTGTCGATCCTGTACGCGCATCGCCGCAACCTGAGTTCGCGGCTGCGCGCGTTCATCGATTGGGTCAGCGAGCTGGCGCGCAATAATCCGGATTTGCGTTTGCCGGACGGGGCCTAACGCGTCGGGGGCGTCGGCCTCATGCAGCCTGCGCCAAACACAAAGCCCCCTGCGTCCATACGACGCAGGGGGCTTTTTCAATGCAGCAGCAGCGCACTCAACGCATTGCACGGCCTGCCGCGCGAACTACGATGAGCAAACCGCCGCGCTACAGCACTGCAAATCGCGGCAAACCGCCCAATCAGGCAATCCGCTCTTCATTGCTCGGATCGAACAACACCGCCTTCGACGTATCGAACAGCAGCGTCGTATTCGTCTGCGGCTGCGGGTTCGACGCCGGGTGCACGCGGCTCACCACGCGCTTGCCGTTGACCTGCGCGAACACGAGCGTGTCCGGACCGGTCGGCTCGATCACGTCGACCTTCACTTCGACCGGCTGAAGCTTGCCGTCGTCGCCGTGCGCGCCGCGCGCATCGGTGATGCGCTCCGGGCGCAGACCAAGGATCACGTTATTGCCGACGTGCGAGCGCACCTTCGACGAATCGAACGGCAACACCAGCACCTTGCGCGCCACGCCCGTATCGAGTTCGATGCCGACGCCCGCGCCCTGCTCGACCAGCTTGCCTTCGATGAAGTTCATCGGCGGCGCGCCGATGAAGCCCGCCACGAACAGGTTCGACGGCGAGTCGTAGATGTCCTGCGGCGCGCCGAACTGCTGCACGATGCCGTCCTTCATCACGGCGATGCGGTCGCCGAGCGTCATGGCTTCGATCTGGTCGTGCGTCACGTAGACGATCGTCGTGCCGAGGCGCTGATGCAGCAGCTTGATTTCCGAACGCATCTCGATGCGCAGCTTCGCGTCGAGGTTCGAGAGCGGCTCGTCGAACAGGAACATGACGGGATCGCGCGCGAGGGCGCGGCCCATCGCGACTCGCTGGCGCTGGCCGCCCGACAGCTGGCCCGGCTTGCGATCGAGCAGATGCTTGATCTGCAGCGTGTTCGACACGCGCTCGACGATCTGCGTCTGCTCCTGCTTCGGCACCTTGCGGATGTTCAGGCCGAACGAGATGTTCTCGCGCACCGTCATCGACGGATAGAGCGCGTACGACTGGAACACCATCGCGATGTCGCGGTCTTTCGGCGACAGGTTGTTGACCGTCTTGCCGTCGATCTGGATCTCGCCCTTGGTCACGGTTTCGAGGCCGGCGATCATGTTGAGCAGCGTCGACTTGCCGCAGCCCGAGCCGCCGACCAGGATCAGGAACTGGCCGTCTTCGATGTCGATGTTGACACCCTTCAGAACCGGCATCCCGTTCGGGTAAGTCTTGTACACGTCACGGATGGAAAGGCTTGCCATGCTGTGAATCCTCTATTCTCTGGTACTGCCTGAAAACGTCTGTGTGACGGCGGCGCTCTCTTCGCGATGCGCCGCCGCGCCTCAAGGGAGTGGCTCCTCGCCCGGTCCTCGTTCAGCCCTTCACCGCGCCGGCCGTCAGGCCGCGCACGAAATAGCGTCCGGCGATGATGTAGACCAGCAGCGTCGGCAATGCCGCGATGATCGCGCCGGCCATGTCCACGTTGTATTCCTTCACGCCGGTCGAGGTGTTCACGAGGTTGTTCAGCGCCACCGTGATCGGCATCGAATCGACGCCGGAGAACACGATCCCGAACAGGAAGTCGTTCCAGATCTGCGTGAATTGCCAGATCAGGCACACCATGAAAATCGGCAGCGACACCGGCAGCAGGATCTTCGTGAAGATCGTGAAGAAACCCGCGCCGTCGATGCGTGCCGCCTTCACGAGTTCGGCCGGCACGCTCACGTAGAAGTTGCGGAAGAACATCGTGGTGAACGCGATGCCGTAGATCACGTGCACGAGCACGAGGCCGCTCGTCGTGTTCGACAGGCCGAGAAAGCCTTCGAGACGCGCCATCGGCAGCAGGATCGCCTGGAACGGAATGAAGCAGCCGACCAGCAGCATCGTGAAGATCGGATCGGCGCCGCGAAAGCGCCAGTGCGTGAGCACGTAGCCGTTGAACGCGCCGATGATCGACGAGATCAGCACGGCCGGAATCACCATGCGCACCGAGTTCATGAAGAACGGCTGCATGCCGTCGCAGCGCACGCCCGTACAGGCGCCGCTCCACGCCTTGAGCCACGGCGCGAAGGTCCAGTGCGACGGCGGCGTGAGCAGGTTGCCGGTGCGCAGCTGGTCGATGTCCTTGAACGACGTCGACAGCATCACGTAGAGCGGGAACAGGAAGTACAGGGCGAACAGGATCAGGGCCGCGTAAATGACGGCACGGCTGAGCGTCATCTTAGGCTGCATTGCGCGTGCTCCTCGATTCCATATACATCAGCGGCACGAGCACGGCCACGACGGTGGCGAGCATCATCATCGACGATGCCGCGCCGACGCCGAGTTGCCCGCGATTGAACGAAAACGTGTACATGAAGATGGCCGGCAGCGACGACGAGGTACCCGGACCGCCCGCGGTCAGCGCGACGACGAGGTCGAAGGTCTTGATCGTGATGTGGCAGAGAATCAGCAGCACCGAGAAGAACACCGGGCGCATGCTCGGAATCACGATCTTGCGGTAGATGGTCGGCAGGCTCGCGCCATCCATCTGCGCGGCCTTGAAGATTTCGCCGTCCACGCCGCGCAGGCCCGCGAGGAACAGCGCCATCACGAAGCCGGTCGACTGCCACACCGCCGCGATCACGATACAGAAAATTGCCTTGTCGGGGTCGCCGAGCCAGTTGAACGAGAAGCTCGTCCAGCCCCAGTCGTGAAACACCTTCTCGATGCCGATGCTCGGCGTGAGAATCCACTGCCAGGCCGTGCCGGTCACGATGAACGAGAGCGCCATCGGGTACAGGAACACGGCGCGCAGCGCGCCCTCGTTGCGAATCTGCTGATCGAGCAGGATCGCGAGAAAAAGCCCGAGGCCGATGCAGATGGCGATGAACGGAATGCCGAACCAGCCGAGATTGGCAGCCGAGGTCCAGAACACGTCGTTGTCGAACAGTTCGCGGTAACGGTCGAGGCCCGCGAAGTCGAAACGGGGCATCAGCCGCGAATCGGACAGCGACAGATAGCCGGTGATTGCGATGAAGCCATAGACGAAGACCAGGCTGATAACGACGCTGGGTGCGAGCACCAGCTTCGGAATCCAGCGATCGGCCAAGGCCGCCGTGGGCGACGCGCGGCGGGTGGCGGCGGCCGTTTTCCCGTTTCCGCTGATAGAAGCAGTCACTACTCGACTCCTGCTGAAACTGGACCGTCAGGCTGGCTCGCGCGTTGCGCGCGAAACCGCGACGGCCTGGATGTGACTCCATGAAACCACGATGAAGCCCGCGCCCGGCGCCTGAAAGAGCGCCGGGCGCAATGCCTCGCTTACTTCACCGACTGACTTCGCTTACCTGGTTTTCGCTGCCTTCGCGAGCGCCTGCACCGCGCTCTTCGAATCTTCCTGCGAGTTCATGAACTTCGTGACGACGTCGGAGATCGCGCCGGCTGCCGCATCGGGCTGCGCCATGCCGTGAGCGAGCGACGGCACGTAGCCGCCGGCCTTGATCGCGACCTGCTCATCCGCGTACGACTTCTTCGCGCAGTCGTCGAACTTGGCCATCGACACGCCGAGACGCACCGGGATCGAGCCCTTGTACAGGCTGAACTGCTCCTGGAAGTCCGGCGACATGATCGTCTTCGCAAGCGCGAGCTGACCCGGCGTTGCCGCCTTCTGGTCCTTCTGCTGGAAGAACACGAACGAGTCGACGTTGAACGTATAGGCCTTCTCCGTGCCCGGCACGGCCGCGCAGATGAAGTCGGTGCCCGACTTCTTGCCGGCGTTCGAGAATTCGCCCTTCGCCCAGTCGCCCATGAACTGCATGCCGGCCTTGCCGTTGATGACCATGGCGGTGGCGAGGTTCCAGTCACGGCCCGTGCGGCCCGCGTCGAAGTAGCCCTGGATCTTGCGGACCGTGTCGAACACCTGAACCATCTTGTCCGAGGTCAGCGTCTTCTCGTCGAGGTCCACCAGCGCCTTCCTGTAGAAGTCCGCGCCTTGCGACAGCACGACGTCTTCCCACAGCGTCAGGTCCTGCCACGGCTGGCCGCCCATCGCGATCGGCTGGATGCCCGCGGCTTTCATCTTGTCAGCGACCGCGAAGAACTCGGGCCACGAGGTCGGCACCTTGCCGCCGGCTTTATCCAGCGCTGCCTTGTTGATGTACAGCCAGTTCACGCGGTGCACCGAAAACGGCGCGGCGACGTAATGGCCGTCCGCATGCATGATCTTGTCGATTTCCGGCGGCAGGTTCTTCTTCCAGTCGCCCGCGACGGAGTCGATCGGCACCAGCACGCCCTGCGAAGCCCAGTCCTGGATCAGCGGGCCCTTGATCTGCGCGGCGCTCGGCGCGTTGCCCGAGATCACCTGCGTCTTCAGTGCCGTCATGGCAGCCGCGCCGGCGCCGCCCGCGACCGCGAAGTCCTTCCACGTGTAACCCTGCTTCGTCATGTCGTCCTTGAGGACGCCGACGGCCTTCGATTCGCCGCCCGACGTCCACCAGTGCAGCACTTCGACCGACTCGGCAGCCTGCACGGCCGACACGCCACACATCAGACCCGCAGCGCACAGAGCGCCCATGATCGCGCGAAATTTCATTGCTTATCTCCTCCAGACACCTGAACAAAAAAACGAATGACCCCTGATATCGCCAGGGTGCTGTGGTTGGTTCAAACAGGCAAAACACTGGGCGATCGAGCACGGTCGGGCGCATGCGCGAAGCATGTGCCGGCGGACCGATGGCCGGCCGCCGGACGCTCAAGAGGTGAGTGGTTCGGAATGCAAAGACTGTCTCCTCTTTTGATTTTTGCCTGCCCGCGTCGCGCGGCAGACTCGAGGTGCTTCATACGCAAATTCGACGCAAACCCGACCTCGGCCAGCTATCGCCAGCGGCGGCTGACACGTATCGACGGGCGTTGTCCGCTAACATGCCGGGGACGCCCATCGATTCGCAGAAGCGCGCGTACCGCCTGAACAGCTCACGCTTTTTTCATCGAATTTACGCTACCTCTTGATTTGGATTGTAGTTAAACTACAATTCAGTGTCAAAAAATATTTTATCGGACTACGGTCGCCTTTCCGGTGCAGATACGCGCTCAGCGCGGCGGCCCTTCAGGACATCGACGGAGACTCATGCAAACCGACTCAAGCTTCACTTTCGTTCTCTTCGGCGGAACCGGCGATCTGTCGATGCGCAAGATTCTGCCCGCGTTGTTCGAGGCGCATCGGGCCGGCGGCATGCTGGCCGAAAGCGGCAAGATCGTCGCGGTGGCGCGGCATGTGGCGGATCGCGGCGAGTACCTGCAATGGGTCGAGGAGCATGTCAAGCCGCATGTGTCGAAGAACGGTGTCGACGCGGCGGCATGGGCCGGCTTCCTCGCGCGCATCGAGTTCGTAAAGATCGATCTCGGCAAGCCGGAAGACTTCGTGCATCTGCGCGACGCGCTTCAGGACCTGCCCGGCATCCGCGTGTTCTATCTGGCGACCGGTCCGTCGCTGTTCGTGCCGATCTGCCACGCGCTCGCCGCGGTCGGGCTCAATGCCAACGCGCGCATCGTGCTCGAAAAGCCGCTCGGCTACGATCTCAGGTCGTCGAATGCAATTAATGATGCAGTCGGTGAAATCTTCGCGGAAGAGCAGATCTACCGGATCGACCACTACCTCGGCAAGGAGCCGGTACAGAATCTGCTCGCGCTGCGCTTCGGCAATGCGCTGTTCGAGCCGCTGTGGCGCCGCGAATGGGTCGAGAGCATCCAGATCACGATCGCCGAGGAGCTCGGCGTCGAAGCGCGCGGCGACTTCTACGATAACACCGGCGCGCTGCGCGACATGGTGCAGAACCATCTGCTGCAATTGCTCTCGATCGTCGCGATGGAGCCGCCCCATTCGATGGATTCCGACTCGGTGCGCGACGAAAAGCTGCGCGTGCTGCGCGCGCTGAAACCGATCGATTCGCAGGAAATCGCCAAGGTCGCGGTGCGCGGCCAGTATCATTCGGGCGTGATCCGCGGCAGCGCGGTGCCGGCCTACGCGACCGAGCACGGCGTGAAGCCCGATAGCTCGACCGAAACCTTCGTCGCGCTGAAGGTCGAGATCGAGAACTGGCGCTGGGCCGGGGTGCCGTTTTTTCTGCGCACGGGCAAGCGGCTTGCCGATCGCGTCGCCGAAATCGTCGTGAATTTCCGTCCGGTGCCGCATTCGGCGCTCGGCGCCTCGGCGCTGCGCGCCGGCGCGAACCGGCTCGTGATCCGTTTGCAGCCGAACGAGACGATCCGTCTGTATTGTCTTGCGAAGCAGCCCGGCGAAGGCATGAACCTCGCGAGCGTGCACCTCGACCTCGCGTTCGACCAGTTCTTCCGCGAAGGCCAGATGGAGGCGTATCAACGGCTGCTGCTCGACGTGATCCACGGGCGCCTCGCGCTGTTCGTGCGGCGCGACGAACAGGAAGCCGCATGGCGCTGGGTCGAGCCGATCCTGAACGAATGGAAAGCCTCGACGCGGCCGCCCAAGCCGTACGCGGCGGGCACGTGGGGACCGGCCGCGGCGAGCGCGATGCTCGCGCAGCACGGCACCTGCTGGCTCGAGGAAGAGAATTAAGTGGTACTGCATTGAGATTGAGGGAAGGCGCCGCACCGGTTCGAGGGCAACACCGCGCGGCGCAGGCAAAAAACCCACTGACGAACTGAACGGCAACGCACCGGACTCGCGCGAACACGCTGCAGGCCACCTCGCCTTGCAGGTATCGCACGAGGGCAGACGGCGCGTTGCCGCAGACCCAACAAAAAGCTGCACGGAGGAGAAGTGATCGAGCTTCACGCTTTCGACGACCAGCGCGCCCAATCCGAGGCGCTGGCGCAAGCGGTCGGCGATGCGTTGCATGCGTCGCTTGCCGCACAGGCGGCCGCCACCGGCACGCCGGCCCCGCTCGTGCGCCCCGCGCGTCCCGCCATGCTGGCCGTGTCGGGCGGCAGCAGTCCGCGGCCGTTCCTGCAAACGCTGTCCACGCAAGCGTTCGACTGGGCGCGCATCGCGGTCACGCTGGTCGACGACCGCTGGGTGCCGGAAACCGACAGCGCGAGCAACGCGCAATTCGCGCATGCCACGCTGCTGCAGAACGCCGCCAAAGACGCGACGTTCTGGCCGCTCGTCGACACCACCCAGGATCTGCACGCGCACGTCGCGGCGTTGAACGCGGACCCGCGCTTTGCCGCGGTGCCCGACGTCGCGGTGCTCGGCATGGGCGAGGACGGCCACACCGCGTCGATCTTCGCCGACGCGCCCGAATGGGATCACGCGATCACCACCGCCGAGCGCTTCGTGGCCGTGCATCCGGGCGCGGCGCCGCATGCGCGCGTGAGCTGGTCGATGTCGGCGCTCAAGGAAGTGAAGCAGCTGTTTTTGCTGATCGCAGGACCGCGCAAGATGGACGTGCTCAATGCCGCCACCGCCGCGCTACAAAAAAATGCCATCTCGCAACTGGCAAACGACAAGGGAGTGAGACTCGATGTCTACTGGTGTGCAAACTAAAGCTGTGCCGGGCGCAGGCCAGCACGCCGACGGACCGAGGCTGCTGGCCGACATCGGCGGCACCAACGCGCGTTTCGCGCTCGAGACGGGCCCCGGCGAAATCGGCTCGGTGCAGGTCTATCCGTGCGCGGAGTATGCGGGCATCGCCGAGGTCATCAAGAAGTATCTGAAGGACACCAAGATCGGCCGCGTCAATCACGCGGCGATCGCCATTGCGAACCCGGTCGACGGCGACCAGGTCAGCATGACCAATCACGACTGGACCTTTTCGATCGAAGCGACGCGCCGCGCGCTCGGCTTCGACACGCTGCTCGTCGTCAACGACTTCACCGCGCTCGCGATGGCGCTGCCGGGCCTCACCGACGCGCAGCGCGTGCAGGTGGGCGGCGGCCAGCGCCGGCCGAACAGCGTGATCGGCCTGCTCGGCCCCGGCACCGGCATGGGCGTGTCGGGCCTGATTCCCGCCGACGACCGCTGGATCGCACTCGGCAGCGAAGGCGGCCACGCCACCTTCGCGCCCGCCGACGAGCGTGAAGATATCGTGCTGCACTACGCGCGCAAGAAGTGGTCGCACGTGTCGTTCGAACGCGTGGCCGCGGGTCCCGGCATCGAGGTGATCTACCGTGCGCTCGCGGGCCGTGACAAGAAGCGCGTGGCGGCCAACGTCGACACGATCGAGATCGTCAAGCGCGCGCTCGAAGGCGAGCCGCTCGCGGCCGAATCGGTCGACGTGTTCTGCGGCATTCTCGGCACCTTCGCCGGCAATATCGCGGTGACGCTCGGCGCGCTGGGCGGCATCTACATCGGCGGCGGCGTCGTGCCGCGCCTCGGCGAATTCTTCGCGCGCTCGTCGTTCCGCAAGCGCTTCGAGGCGAAGGGCCGCTTCGAAGCGTACTTGCAGAACGTGCCGACCTATGTGATTACCGCCGAATATCCGGCGTTTCTCGGCGTCTCGGCGATTCTCGCGGAGCAGCTGTCGAACCGCGCGGGCGGCAGTTCGTCGGCCGTGTTCGAGCGGATTCGCCAGATGCGCGACGCGCTGACGCCGGCCGAGCGCCGCGTCGCCGACCTCGCGCTGAACCATCCGCGCTCGATCATCAACGATCCGATCGTCGACATCGCGCGCAAGGCCGACGTAAGCCAGCCGACCGTGATCCGCTTCTGCCGCTCGCTCGGCTGCCAGGGCCTGTCGGATTTCAAGCTCAAGCTCGCGACCGGCCTGACCGGCACGATCCCGGTCAGCCACAGCCAGGTGCATCTCGGCGACACCGCCACCGACTTCGGCGCGAAGGTGCTCGACAACACCGTCTCGGCGATCCTGCAGTTGCGCGAACATCTGAACTTCGAGCATGTGGAGCGTGCGATCGACCTGCTGAACGGCGCGCGGCGCATCGAGTTCTACGGGCTCGGCAATTCGAACATCGTCGCGCAGGACGCGCACTACAAGTTCTTCCGCTTCGGCATCCCGACGATCGCTTACGGCGACCTGTACATGCAGGCGGCCTCGGCCGCGCTGCTCGGCAAGGGCGACGTGATCGTGGCCGTGTCGAAGTCGGGGCGCGCGCCCGAACTGCTGCGCGTGCTCGACGTGGCGATGCAGGCCGGCGCGAAGGTGATCGCGATCACCTCGAGCAATACGCCGCTCGCCAAGCGCGCGACCGTCGCGCTGGAAACCGATCACATCGAGATTCGCGAGTCGCAGCTGTCGATGATCTCGCGCATCCTGCATCTCGTGATGATCGACATTCTGGCGGTCGGCGTGGCGATCCGCCGCGCGGTGCCGAGCGACGACGTGACCGAGACGGTCGAGAAGGCGCGCGAAGGCGCCGACGACGACGCAACGGCCGTGCTCGACTGGCTCAGCCACGGCGCGGCTCCGTCGGCGCGCGACTGAATCCGCCCGGCGCTGAATCTGCCTGGCGTTCTGCGCTTGCGCTCGATGAACCCGCGCGGCACGCATCGAATCCGATGTGCGCCGTGCGGGTTTTCTTCTGCGTGCGGCGCTTCGGGCGCGGCACAAAGCGTTCGATAATAGGGGCTTTCCCGCCCGGCGCCGTCCGCCCAGTCCGATGATCATCCGCCCGCATCTCCATTGGTTCCGCATGCTGCTCGCGTGGCGCGGCTCGGTGTTGCCGCAGTTGCTGCCGCGGCTCGCCCTGATCTTCTGCATTTCGATCGTCGCGCTCGCCGCGCACGATCATCTGCTGCCCGTCAGCCTGAACCTCAACACGACCGCGCCGTTTTCGCTGGTCGGCATCGCGCTCGCGGTGTTTCTCGGCTTTCGCAACAACGCGAGCTATGACCGCTGGTGGGAAGCGCGCAAGCTGTGGGGCCAGTTGCTGAACGAGTCGCGCTCGCTGACGCGCGAAGCGCTGACGCTGCCCAACCGCGAGTTGCCGCAACAGGACGTCGACGAATTTCTCGCGCTGCTGAGCGCGCTGCCGCATGCGCTGCGCCATCAGTTGCGCGGCAGCGATCCGCGTGAAGACCTTGCCGCGCGGCTGCCCGCCGCGCTGTTCGAGCGCGTGATCGCATCGCGCTACAAACCGGCCACGCTGATGCTGTGCCTCGGCGAATGGGTGCAGCGCGAGGCCCGCGCGGGCGCGCTCGATCCGCTGGCGGTGCTCGCGTTCGACCGCAATCTGAACGGGCTGTCGGATGTGATCGGCGGCTGCGAGCGCATCGCGTCCACGCCGCTGCCGTTCGCCTATTCGGTGATGATTCACCGTACCGTGTATTTCTTCTGCGCGTCGCTGCCGTTCGGGCTCGTCGACAGTATCGGCATCTTCACGCCGGTGTTCGCGGTGTTCGTCGCCTATACGTTCATGGCGCACGAAGCGATTGCCGCGCAGCTCGAAGAGCCGTTCGGCACTGACGACAACGACCTCGCGCTCAATACGATGTCGGCGGTCATCGAGGACGCGATGCGCGATCTGCGCGGCGAGCCGCCGCTCGCGCCGCCACGGCCGCGCGCCGAAACTTATCAGCTCGATTGAGGCGGGTGCCGCGTGCGGCGCTCAGTCGTTGCCGACCGTTTCGGAGAGGCGCTTGATCGTCGCCACGCGCGCGCCAATGATGTCGATGCGCCCGCGCTCGTCGACGAGCGGCGTCGACGCCGTGAGATACGCGCTCCACGCGCGTTGCGCGCGCACGAGCGTGGGCCGCGATGATGCCGGCATCCGCGAATTGAGCAAACGGTAGTAGCGGTTCAGATCGAACATCGCGTGTTCGCAGCGGGCATCGGCATTGCACGCGCGCGGACGGCGCGGCTGCGCCCCGCTCACGTTGGCGAGCGCGCCCCGCAGCACGAGCGCGCGGTCGCGCACCGGCTGCAACTGCATGTCGGCTTCGGCGAGCACGTACATCGAGCCCTGCGTCGTCGCGAATACCGCGGCGAGCAACTGCTTCTCGGCGTCGCGCGAGGCGAGCCAGCTCGACTGACTCTTTTGCCATAGCCTGCGCCGCGCGGCCGGCAGCTTGTCGAGCAACTGCTGGTAGGCGCTATCGACCGCGGCCTTCCAGCCGATGCGCGCATTGTCCATGCACTGCACCTGGCCGACCGTCGTCGACATGTCGGCGCGCGCGAGACACGCGCGCATCGACGCGTCGATCGGATCGGCGGCGGCGACTTCGGCATGCGCGACCGGACTCCACGCGCCGCCGAGCACCGCAACCACAACCGGCCCGGCTACCGCCGCTGCCACCGAACCCGCGACGGCCAGCGCGCCCGAGACGCGCCGCCAGCCATCGCTACCCGCGAGGAACTTCGCCCACTGCATCGTCAAACGCGCACGCAATCGACGAAGTATTCGATGCGTCCGTTGATCATTTCGCCGACAAGCCCGTGGATGTCCGTATGGAAGCCCGGGAAGCGCTCGTTGAACTCGCGCGCGAAACGCAGGTAGTTGACGATGGTCCGGTTGAAGCGCTCGCCCGGGATCAGCAGCGGAATGCCCGGCGGATACGGCGTCAACAGGATCGAGGTGACGCGGCCTTCGAGTTCGTCGATCGGCACCCGGTCGATCTCGCGGTGCGCGAGCTTCGCGAACGCGTCGGACGGCTTCATCGCCGGCTCCATGCTCGACAGGTACATCTCGGTCGTCAGGCGCGCGATGTCGTTCGCGCGATAGACGCTGTGGATCTGCTGGCACAGATCGCGCAGGCCGACGCGCTCGTACATCGGGTGATGCTGGACGAACTCGGGCAGCACGCGCCACAGCGGCTGGTTGTTGTCGTAGTCGTCCTTGAACTGCTGGAGTTCGGTGACCATCGAGTTCCAGCGGCCCTTCGTGATGCCGATCGTGAACATGATGAAGAACGAGTACAGCCCCGTCTTCTCGACGATGATGCCGTGCTCGGCCAGGTACTTCGTGACGATCGCGGCCGGAATGCCGGTTTCGCCGAAGCCGCCGTCCATGTCGAGACCCGGCGTGACGATGGTCGCCTTGATCGGGTCGAGCATGTTGAAGCCTTCGGCGAGCGGGCCGAAGCCGTGCCATGCGTCGTTCGGGCGCAGCATCCAGTCGTCGCGCGAGCCGATGCCTTCCTCGGCGAACTGTTCCGGGCCCCAGACCTTGAAGAACCAGTCGTCGCCGTATTCGGCGTCGACCTTGGTCATCGCGCGGCGGAAGTCGAGCGCTTCGGCAATCGACTCCTCGACGAGCGCAGTGCCGCCCGGCGCTTCCATCATCGCGGCGGCCACGTCGCACGAGGCGATGATCGCGTACTGCGGGCTCGTCGACGTGTGCATCAGATACGCTTCATTGAAGCGATGCTTGTCGAAGCGGCTGTTCTTCGAATCCTGCACGACGATCTGCGAGGCCTGTGAGATGCCGGCGAGCAGCTTGTGCGTGGAGTGCGTCGCGTACACCATCGCGCCGATGCGCGGACGGCCCGCGCCGATCGCGTGCATGTCCTGGTAAAACTCGTGGAATTCGGCGTGCGGCAGCCAGGCCTCGTCGAAGTGCAGCGTGTCGAGCCATTCGCCCAGCATCTCCTTGATCATTTCGACGTTGTAGATCACGCCGTCGTAGGTGCTTTGCGTGATCGTCAGGATGCGCGGCTTCAGGTTCGGGTTCTTCGCGAGTGCTTCGCGCGCGAACGGGTTCGCCTCGATCTTCTTGCGGATGTTCTCCGGCTCGAACTCGCTGCGCGGAATCGGCCCGATGATGCCGAAGTTATTGCGCGTCGGCGTGAGGAACACCGGAATCGCGCCCGTCATCGTGATCGCGTGCAGGATCGACTTGTGGCAGTTGCGGTCGACCAGCACGATGTCGCCGGGCGCGACCGTGCCGTGCCAGACGATCTTGTTCGAGGTCGAGGTGCCGTTGGTCACGAAGAACACGTGGTCGGCGCTGAAGATGCGCGCGGCGTTGCGCTCCGAGGCCGCCACCGGACCGGTATGGTCGAGCAGCTGGCCGAGTTCGTCGACCGCGTTGCAGACGTCGGCGCGCAGCATGTTCTCGCCGAAGAACTGATGGAACATCTGGCCGAGCGGGCTCTTCAGGAACGCGACGCCACCCGAGTGGCCGGGGCAGTGCCACGAGTACGAACCTTCTTCCGCGTACTGCACCAGTTCCTTGAAGAACGGCGGCGCGAGCGAGTCGAGATACACCTTCGTCTCGCGGATGATATGGCGCGCGACGAACTCCGGCGTGTCCTCGAACATATGGATGAAGCCGTGCAGTTCGCGCAGGATGTCGTTGGGCAGATGGCGCGAGGTGCGCGTCTCGCCGTACAGGAAGATCGGAATGTCGGCGTTGCGGCGGCGCACTTCGGTCACGAACGCGCGCAGCGCGACGATCGCGGCGGCCAGCTCCGGCGTCTCGCCTTCGACCACCACGTTGTCGACGTACGGCAGCAGTTCGTCGTCGTCGATCGAGAGGATGAAGCACGAGGCGCGGCTCGACTGCTGCGCGAACGAGGTCAGGTCGCCATAGCTCGTCAACCCGAGCACTTCCGCGCCTTCTTTCTCGATGGCTTCGGCCAGCGCCCGGATGCCGGAACCCGAGATGTTCTCGGAGCGGAAATCTTCGTCGATGATGACGACGGGAAAACGGAACTTCATGGGCGATTCTCCAAAAAGAACGACCGCTGACTTACCTGGCAAGTGCAGCGGTCACCCGCATAGCTGATGGGTCAAGACGCTGCCGGGGTCACGTTTTCGGCAACGTGACGCCGTGCTGACCTTGATATTTGCCGCCGCGATCCGCGTACGACGTTTCACAAATTTCGTCGCTTTCGAAAAACAGCACCTGGGCGACGCCTTCGTTCGCGTAGATTTTCGCAGGCAAAGGTGTCGTATTCGAGAATTCGAGCGTGACATGCCCTTCCCATTCCGGCTCGAACGGCGTCACGTTGACGATGATCCCGCAGCGCGCGTAGGTGGATTTGCCGAGACACACGGTCAGCACGCTGCGCGGGATGCGGAAGTACTCGACCGTGCGCGCGAGCGCGAACGAATTCGGCGGGATGATGCAGACATCGCCCTTGAAATCGACAAACGATTTCTCGTCGAAGTTCTTCGGATCGACGATCGTCGAATTGATGTTGGTGAAGATCTTGAATTCGTCGGCGCAGCGGATGTCGTAGCCGTAGCTCGAGGTGCCGTAGCTGACAATCTTCCGGCCGTCTTCGGAGACGCGGACCTGATCGGGCGCAAACGGCTCGATCATCTTGTGCGACTCGGCCATGCGCCGGATCCACTTGTCGGATTTGATGGTCATAGGTGAACGCTGCTCGACGTGAATGTCAGGTGTAACGAAAGGTGGGTGAAAAACAGCGGGCCGGCGCCAGGTGCCCAGCCCGCTGCGAAAGGCGCATATTTTACGCGATCACGGCGATGCCGCCGCCGGCCACCACGGCCGGCTACGGGCGAATCACGCCGCAGGCCAGCGCGACGCCGGCGCCGTGCTGCGGATACGCATAAGGATCGGTCGCATCGCGATGCAGTACGACCGCGCGTTGCAGCACCGAGCGGATGCCGTCGAGCGAGACGTCCGGCGCGACGATGAAGCCGGTGGCTACGCCGTTCGCATCCGCGTGGATGTTGCCGAGGTCGCCCTCGACGCGCGCGCCCATCTTGAGCCGCTCGGCCGCCGGCGAAAACACCTGGCCCGCGCTCGAGCCGTCGGCGGCATTGCAGTCGCCGCGCTCGTGGACCTGCAGCGCGTGGTCGCTATTGGGCGGCAAG
Organism: Paraburkholderia sp. Cy-641; assembly: GCF_011752945.1. Taxonomy (NCBI): domain Bacteria; kingdom Pseudomonadati; phylum Pseudomonadota; class Betaproteobacteria; order Burkholderiales; family Burkholderiaceae; genus Paraburkholderia; species Paraburkholderia sp. Cy-641. Next base: position 33,859 of record NZ_VWWM01000038.1, on the reverse strand, counting down.
CCCGCGAGATTGTAGGTGACCTGGACGCCGTCCGAGCGCTCGATGAACGTCACGAGGCCGTGCGCCTGATTGCCCACGGTGGGCAGCAGCTGCGCGTCGGCGCGCTTCTCCTGCGGTCTCAGGAACACGCCACAGCCGTTCAGCAATACGCAGCAGGCAGTCAGAACGATAAATGCACGCACCGCCTGCCCGTCGATTCGTTTTCCCATGCGATCCTCTTGCCGGCCTGGCGGCCGCCCCTGCGGCCGCCGAGCCGAACTTGTGAAGCCGACATGATACCGCGAGAGCACGCATAAACAGACGCCCCGGACCCTTGCCCGAACGGCGACCCGCGTGTTTTTCGCGGGTCGCGCCCTCAGGTGTTCTGCACGACGATGTTCGGAAACTTCGAGGTCATGTCGCGCGCGCGCTCGGCGATGTGGATCGCGACCTTGCGCGCGATCGCGCGATAGATCTCCGCGATGCGCCCGTGCGGATCGGCCACGACCGTCGGCGTGCCCGAGTCGGCCTGCTCGCGGATCGTGATGTCGAGCGGCAGGCTGCCGAGCACGTCGACGCCGTACTCCTTGCCCATGCGCTCGCCGCCGCCCGCGCCGAAGATGTGCTCCTCGTGGCCGCAGTTCGAGCAGATATGCAGGCCCATGTTCTCGACGATGCCGAGGATCGGAATGCCGACCTTCTCGAACATCTTGAGGCCCTTCTTCGCGTCGAGCAGCGCGATGTCCTGCGGCGTCGTGACGATCACCGCGCCCGTCACCGGCACGCGCTGCGCGAGCGTCAGCTGGATGTCGCCGGTGCCGGGCGGCATGTCGACGATCAGGTAGTCGAGATCGTGCCAGTTGGTCTGGCGCAGCAGCTGTTCGAGCGCCGAGGTCGCCATCGGACCGCGCCACACCATCGGATTGTCGGCCTCGATCAGGAAGCCGATCGAGTTGGCCTGCACGCCGTGGCCCGTCATCGGGTTCATCGATTTGTCGTCGGGCGACTCGGGGCGGCCCTCGATACCGAGCATGGTCGGCAGCGACGGGCCGTAGATATCGGCGTCGAGAATGCCGACCGAGGCGCCCTCGCTCGCGAGCGCGAGCGCGAGGTTCACGGCGGTCGTGCTCTTGCCCACGCCGCCCTTGCCCGAGGCGACCGCCACGATGTTCTTGACGTTGGGCAGCAGTTTCACGCCGCGCTGCACCGTATGCGCGGCGATCTGCTGGGACACCTCGACGCGCGCGTTCGCCACGCCCGGCACCGCGCGCAGCGCGTCGGCGAACTGCCGGCGAATCGTCTCGAACTGGCTTTGCGCCGGATAGCCGAGCACCACCTCGAGGCTGACCATGTCGCCTGCCACGACCACGTTGCGGACATTTTTTGCGGCCGCGTACGGCAAGCCGGTGTTAGGGTCAGTGACGGCCGCGAGGGCGGCGTCCACCAAAGCCCGATCGATACTCATTGGCACTCCGTGGGAAACACATGGGGCACGGCGGCAACGAAGTCGCGGCCGCGCGCCAGAATTTGAAAAAAATTGTTATACGGCATTGCGAAAATCAGACGTGCCATGCACGCTTGCGCAGGCGGGACGCCATGGGGTCGCATCACCGCGTGTTTCAGGCATCATTGTAGTGTCTGGTGGCAGGCGTTGCCCGAAGACCCTTCTTCGCTGTCGGACCGGCGGCGAAGACAGGCGCCGGATTTCATCCCGGATTTCACCCGAATTTCACCGTTTCATGCTGTTTCGCGCAGTTTTTCGAGTAGTCCGCTGTACCGTACGACCGCCGTCACGTCGGCTCGATAGTTTGGCTGGATCAACCGTACCCGCTGGTTCACTCGCTTCACTCAAGGGGATTTGAAAATGAATGCAAAAATCATGACTCGCATGGCTGTCTTCGCAGTTGCTGGCTCCCTGCTGGCAGGCTGTGCCACCCAACAGGGCACGAATACGGCAGTCGGCACCGGCGTCGGCGCCGGCACGGGCGCCGCGCTCGGCGCGATCTTCGGCGGCGGCAAGGGTGCGGCGATCGGCGCGGCCGCCGGCGCGGCGGTCGGCGGCATCACCGGCTACAACTGGGAAGCGATCCGCAACCGCATGTCGGGCGCCACCAAGGGCACCGGCACGCAGATCACCGAGCAGCCGGACGGCTCGCTCAAGCTGAACATCCCGAGCTCGGTCACGTTCGACACGAGCAGCTACGCGATCAAGCCGTCGTTTGCACCGGTGCTCGACCAGCTCACGCAGACGATGCAGCAGAACCCGGAAATCATCGCCCAGGTGGTCGGCCATACCGACAGCACCGGCTCGGCGCAATATAACCAGACGCTGTCGGTCAACCGTGCGCAAAGCGTGACGGGCTACCTGGCGCAACGCGGCATCGCGCCGCAGCGCCTCTCCGCAAGCGGCATGGGCGCGAGCCAGCCGATCGCCGACAACAACACGGAAGCGGGCCGCGCCGCGAACCGCCGCGTGGAAATCTATCTGCGCGCGACGGCTCAGCACGCTCCGCAATAAGGACGCGCTTCAGGAGAATGAGCGAGCCAGGGGCCGGGCGTTGCCGCCCGCCCCGGTTCGGGCGCCATCGGGAAGACCGGCATGGAGGTACGGCGATTTTGATCCGTTCCGAAGACAATTTCGGCTCGGGTTCGCATCAATTGCCGGCATCCAAGGAATTTGAAAGATGGTTAAAAAAATTTCGAACTCTGCCGAAAAACCGTGGTCTCTCTTTACGGTACGTGGCTGGCGAAGCCGCCGCGGCACCATTCTCCTCTTGTCGTTGTTGCTCCGGGGTTAATCACCCCGGTTTTTTTTTGGGCGCGCGGTTTTGATGTGGTCAGCCGTGCTTCCGCCCCTGCCTTGCCCCTGATCCCCCGCTCGTCCAATGCCCTCGCCGTCCCCGTGACAGCGGCTCTGCCGGCCGGTCCCGCCCGTGCCGCGTGACGCGCCCGCCCTGCTAGAATTGCCGTTTCGTCCCACCGCAGGCACCCAAGATCCTTATGTCAGCCCCCGCCACCGATCTCACCGCAGGCGCGCCGTCCGGCCATCGCCAGATTCTCGTCACGTCGGCCCTTCCGTATGCGAACGGGCAGATTCATATCGGCCACCTGGTCGAATATATCCAGACGGACATCTGGGTCCGGACGCTGCGAATGCACGGCCACGAGGTCTACTACGTGGGCGCCGACGACACGCACGGCACGCCGGTCATGCTGCGCGCGGAAAAGGAAGGGCTGACGCCTAAACAGTTGATCGACCGCGTCTGGCAGGAACACAAGCGCGACTTCGACAGCTTCGGCATTTCGTTCGACAACTACTACTCGACCGATTCCGAAGAGAACCGCGTGCTCAGCGAGAACGTCTACCTCGCGCTCAAGGAAGCGGGTCTGATCGAGGCGCGCGAGATCGAACAGGCGTATGACCCGGTCAAGGAAATGTTCCTGCCGGACCGCTTCATCAAGGGCGAATGCCCGAAATGCGGCGCGAAAGACCAGTACGGCGACAGCTGCGAAGTCTGCGGCTCGACCTACCAGCCCACCGAGCTCGTCAATCCGTACTCGGTCGTCTCGGGCGCGACGCCGGTGCGCAAGACCTCGACGCACTACTTCTTCCGCCTGTCCGATCCGCGCTGCGAAAACTTCCTGCGCGCATGGGTCGGTGGTTTGGCCCAGCCGGAAGCGACCAACAAGATGCGCGAATGGCTCGGCGACGCCGGCGAAGCCAAGCTCGCCGACTGGGACATCTCGCGCGACGCGCCGTACTTCGGCTTCGAGATTCCCGGCGCGCCCGGCAAGTACTTCTACGTATGGCTCGACGCGCCGGTCGGCTACTACGCGAGCTTCAAAAACCTCGCCGAAAAGCGCGGCCTCGACTTCGACGCGTGGGTGCGCAAGGGTTCGAAGGCCGAGCAGTACCACTTCATCGGCAAGGACATCCTCTATTTCCACACGCTGTTCTGGCCGGCCATGCTCGAATTCTCGGGCCATCGCACGCCGACCAACGTGTTCGCGCACGGCTTCCTGACCGTCGACGGCGCGAAGATGTCGAAGTCGCGTGGCACCTTCATCACGGCGCAGAGCGTGATCGACACGGGGCTGAACCCCGAATGGCTGCGCTACTACTTCGCCGCCAAGCTCAACAGCACGATGGAAGACCTCGACCTGAACCTCGACGACTTCCAGGCGCGCGTGAACAGCGATCTGGTCGGCAAGTACGTGAACATCGCGAGCCGCGCGGCCGGCTTCCTCATCAAGCGCTTCGACGGCCGCGTGCAGGACAGCGCGATGCATCATCCGCTGCTCGCCACGCTGCGCGAGGCGATTCCGCAGATCGCCGCAAACTACGAAGCGCGCGAGTACAACCGCGCGCTGCGTCAAACGATGGAGCTGGCCGACACGGTCAACGCCTACGTCGACACCGCGAAGCCGTGGGATCAGGCGAAAGACCCGGCGAACGCGGTCGCGCTGCACGAGACCTGCAGCGTCAGCATCGAGGCGTTCCGTCTGCTGTCGCTGGCGCTGAAGCCGGTGCTGCCGAAGCTCGCCGAAGCGGTCGAGGCGTTCCTCGGCATCGAGCCGCTCAAGTGGGCCGACGCCGGCGTGCCGCTCAGCTCGGCGCAGCCGATCAACGCCTACAAGCATCTGATGACGCGCGTCGATCCGAAGCAGATCGAAGCACTGCTCGCGGCCAACCGCGAGTCGCTGCAAGCCACGCCGGAAGCGGCCTCGGCCGACGCAAAGGGCACCTCGAAGAAAACCGCGAAGGCTCCTGCCGCAAAGGAAGAAGAGCCCGGCATCATCTCGATCGACGACTTCGCGAAGGTCGATCTGCGCATCGCGAAAATCGTCGACTGCAAGGCCGTGGAAGGCTCGGACAAGCTGCTGCAACTGACGCTCGACGTCGGCGAAGAGAAGACCCGCAACGTGTTCTCGGGCATCAAGTCGGCGTATCAGCCGGAGCAGCTGATCGGCAAGCTGACCGTGATGGTCGCCAATCTCGCGCCGCGCAAGATGAAGTTCGGCCTGTCCGAAGGCATGGTGCTCGCGGCATCGGCAACGGACGAGAAGGCCGAGCCGGGGCTCTACGTACTCGAACCGCATAGCGGCGCGAAGCCGGGCATGCGCGTGAAGTAAGACGCGGCGCCGTTCGGGCGCTGTGCGGCAATCGTGGGAAAACGGCACGCCTGAAGCGTGCCGTTTTCTTTTGCGGCGGCACGATAACGCGATGACACGACGGCGCGGCGGCAGCGACGGCACGGGGCGTTTGCGCTGACTGCTTGCAGCCAATCTCCGCGCTTAAGCCAGCGGAAACAGCCGCGCCGAACAGCAAACGCAACCGTGTGTAGTCGTAGCGCCCTGCAACGGCGTCACGTCACCCGCCCGCCCCACCGCCACCCTCACCACTTGATCCGGTCGAACCGCCGCGTATACAGCACGTCGGCCCCATAGAACGTGCCGCCGTACACCACGAACGACCAGTAGCGCGACAGGTTGATGGTCGCCTTGACCGCGTTGCTCGCCGACTGCAACCCCTGCTCATAGCCGATCACGAGCCACTCGTTGATCGCCTTCGACACCATCACGACCTGCGGATCGGTCAGGCCGACGTCGCTGCGGCCGATCGAAAACTCGTCGAGCCCGACCGTCTGCGCAATCCGCTTGCCGGTCGCGCTGCCGAGCAGCGCAAGCGCCGTCGTCATCGTGCTCTGTTGGCCGAGGTTGTTGCCCTGGTCGGTGCCATGGCCGAACAGCAGCCACGAGAGCTTTTCGTTATCGGGCACGCTCGGCTCCGACACGAGCCGCGCGACCGGCAATTGCAGCGTGCCCGTCACCTGCACGCCCGCCTCGACCTGCTGGTTGCGGCGCATCGCGAGAATGTTGATGCCCGGATTCGTGACCGGACCGTTGAACGTGAAGAAGCCGTTCTCGATCGCGAGCTTGCGGCCGAACGCGGTATAGGTCGAACCCGGTGTCACGCGCACGTTGCCGACCGCGCGCAGCGGCATGTTCGGCGCACTCGTCGCGGTGATCGTGCCGGCAAGGCCGAGATCGGCACCCTGGCCGCGGAAGCGGAAGTTGTTGCCGAGACCGATCTGGATATTGGCGCGCGGCGAGAACGGGCTGACCCGCTGCTCGCCGCCTTCGCTCGGACGCGGCTGGCCGCCCGAGCGCGTGCCGTCCGGGCGGATGATCACGACGTCGTCGCCGAGGCTCGGCGCGGCCTGCTCGGGCATATCGAACAGCGCGCTGTCGACGACGAACTTGCCGTCGATAGCGAGCCCGCGCTCGGTCCCGCCGTTCGCGATGGCCGCGCTGCCCGACAACGACAGATGACGATCGGGCGACGCGAACACATCGAGCTTGTCGGCGACGATGCTCGCGGTCAGATCGGGCTCGGCGCCGTCGAGGCGAATGCGGCCGGTCGCGCGCAACGTGCCGCTCGAGCCATGAAACTCGACCTGCTGGAAATCCACCATGTTCTGCGACAGCGCGATGCGCACCACGCCGTCCTTCAGTTGCACACCCTGGCTGACCACGGTCGCGGACAACCCGTCGCCGACGAGCGAGCCCGTCACGCTCGGCTTCGCGACCGCGCCGCCGAGCGCGAGCTTGAGCGCGAGGTGCCCGTCGAGCAGATAGCTCGGACCGAGCAGGCCGCCCGTGGTGCGCAGCGACGGCACGTCGACATTGACGTTGCCCGACAACGCGCCCTGCGGATCGACACTCAACAGGCCATCGCGCATCACGAGCAGCGTGTGCGCATCGGCATCGATCACGCCGACCCGGCTCGCTTGCGCATGCACGGTCGCGTTGAGGCGATTGCCGCCCGTGAATTCGGCGCGCGCGCGAACCTCGCCAATCCCCATCGAGGCCAGCCCGCGGCCGATTTCGACCGTCACGTCGCCGCTGCGCCGCCGCAGTTCGATATGGCCGCTCGCCGTCGTGCCGAGCGAGAAGTCCCAGTCGCCGTCGAACACGAGATCGGTTCTGACGGCCGGCGGCTCGCCGGTGATTTCGCGGCGCAGGTCCTGCAGACGGGCGAGCGACACGCCGGTCAGATTGCCCGCCGACTGGATGCGACCGTGATCGAACACGAACGACTTGAGGCTCAGCACCGCGCCTTCGATCATCAGATGCGTGGCGCCGAGCGTGAGCCGGCCCGGCCCCGCGCCGACCGCGAGCGGCGCATCGAGATTGAGCGACGGCATGCCGCGATTCTGCAAACGCGTGACCGTGCCGTCCCAGCGCGTGCCGTCGCGGGTATCGGTCAGCTTGCCGTTGGCGGCGAGCGTCAGATCGAGCGGATGGTCCTGCATCTTGCCGGTGGCCGCAGCCTCCAACGTGTGATTGGCGCGCGTGCCCGAGAGACGCGCCGTCAACGTGCTCAGATCGACGCCGCCCGCGCTCACGTTGCGCGCGTCGGTCGTGAACGCGAGCACGCCGTTCGCGCCGTCGCGCAATTCGGCATGGCCTTCCGCATGACCGACCCGGTTGCTCGCGAACACGAAGCCGTCGGCCTTGTAGTTCAGCGTGACGTTCGGATGCGCGAGCGAGCCGGTCACGTCGCCGTCGGCGGCGACCGCGCCCGCGATGCCGAAACCGAGCCGTTCGAGCTGCGGCGCGTCGAGGCGAAAACGCAGCCGGTCGCCCGGCGCGCCGAAGCTGCCTTGCAGATCGACCTGGTTGCCCGCCACCGACAGCGTCGCGCGGCTCGGCAGAATCCGCGTGCCGGCCAGCTGGATCGTGCCGCTGCCCGTGAGCGGCAAGTCGTCGTAGACGCTCGGCCCGAGCTTGAATTCGGCGCGCGTCGTGAAGACCGGCGCGAGCACGCCGGTTGCGCTGAGCGTGCCGTTCACGCGCGCCTCGATCCGGCGCGCGGGCGCTGCCGTACGTGGCGCGGGGGTTGCACGATGCGCGGGCGGCGTCTTGCGCTCCAGCACCTCGCTGCGCACCGCCGCCTGGGCGGTGTTCTTCGCCACGGCGGCGGCCTGATCGCCTGGGGCCGCGCTTTTCGCGCCGGCGGTTCGGGTGGTCCCCGCAGCCGGCGCGGCCGCCGACGCCACTGATGAAGCGGCCGGCGGCGTGACCGGCGTACGCGACGGCATCTGCGAAGTCAACGACAGCGGGTCGAAGTCGGTCAGTTGCGCTTTCAGGTTGTAGGTGGAATTCGCGTCGTGCTTGAGCGCGCCGGACAGATCGATACGGCCGCGGCCCGACGTCACGCGCACGTCGTTGAAGCTGATCCGCGCCGGGTCGAACGTGACCTTGCCCTGGGCGCGCAGCGCAGCGGCCGGGTCGGCGAGATCGAGCGTGAGGCTCTGGATATCGTCGTTCAGGCGGATGCCGATCGTGCCGCCCAGTTGCGTGGGCCGCACCGTCGCCTGCAATGCGTTCAGATCGAGCCGCGCGACGCGCAGGTCGATCTGGCCGTGCCGGTCGCTCAGCGTGCCGCCGCCCGTGACCGTCGCGTCGCGCACGAGCCGCACGTTCAGGTTCGAGATGCTTTGCGTCCGGGCGTCGAGCCGCACGTCGGTGTTCGCGTCGATGAGCGGCAGCAGGTTCTGGTCGATCGCGCCGGGTTTCGCGTTGACGATCGACAGGTGACCCGCGACGGCAAAGCCCGCGGTCGCGCCACTCGCCGCGTTCGCAGCCCCTGCTCCTGTAGAAGCAGCCGCGGTAGTAGCAGCCCCGCTGGCACCGGCCGGAACCCCGGCCGCGCCGCCCTGCCCCACCGGCTGCAACTCCGCGCGCACGGCCAGATCGGCCAGCGGCGCGCCAGGCGCAAAAGCTTGCGGATTCACGTGATCGAAGCTCAGCGTCGCGCGCTGCAGCGGCACCGCGTCGAACGGCGCGGCCTCGACCCGCGCGTGACCGGTCAGCTTCATGCCGCTCGCATCGAGTTCGGCGACGAGCTGTTCGAGCGTGCCGCTCAGATGCCCGCCGACCTGCACCGCCTCGTCGCGGACCTTGCCCGAATAGCCGACCTCGCCGGTCAGCGGAAACGGCTGCACGCCGTCCAGTTTCGCCGACGCCGTCAGCGCGCCGAACGGCGTATCGAGCCGATCGATCGAGGCCTCGTGGTGGCGTCCATCGCTGCGCCCATGAAACGCGAAGTGCGACAACTCCGTCGTCGAAGTGCCCTGGTGCAGCAGTAAACGCTCGACCTGCACGTCGCGGATGTCGAGCGGCATCGGCAGGCGCAGATCGCGCGGCAGCTTCATCGGCTCGCTGCTGCTCGACGACGAGGCGCCCAGCCACGTCTCGATCGTGCCGACGTGCAGATAGTCGATCGTGAAGCGCCACGGCGTGCGCGCCAGCGCCCAGCGGCCCGCGACGCGGTCGATCCGGATATCGGTGCCGCTGCCGTCGAGGCTGCGCCAGTGAACGTCGCGCAGTTGCACGCCGCTTGCGAGCGTACCGCCGTCGAGCGTGCCGCCGAGCTGGCCGCCCAATAGCCTGAGCGCCGCGTGCCATGCGTACGCGGTGCCGCGTTCGGTCGTAAGCGCGCCGTACAGCAGGCCGGCCGCGAGCGCGACGAGCAGCACCAGCACGGCCACCGTGCCCGCGACCGTTCTGAGCAGCAGCCGGCCCCAGCGCCGCTTCGGCGGCGGCGTTTCGGGCGGCTGCCCCGGCGGCTCCGCTGGCGGCGTGGCGCCGGGCGGCTGCGCGGGGGTCGGGTCGGTGACGTCCGTGGTCATGCGTGAATAAGTTGGCAGATAGGCTGGCGGGTTTGCATCGGCGCGTCAGAAGGCGATGCCGAGCGTCAGGTAAGGCCGCACGCTTCTGTTGCGGATGCCGTACGCGAGATCGACGTTGACCGGACCGACCGGGCTGCGCCAGCGCGCGCCGACGCCGACACCCGGATAGAAGACTTTCTCGCCCCAGGTGTCGGTGGCGGTGCCGATGTCGAAGAATGCGGCCGCGCCCCAGTCGTGCGAGAACCAGTGCTGATATTCGGCCGCGCCCGTCACGAGATATTTGGTCGGCAGGATCGAGCCGGCGACGTCGTTGCCGATGCTCTGGAAGCCGTAGCCGCGCACCGAGTTCGAGCCGCCTGCGCGGAACAGCAGCGATGCCGGAATGCCGCTCGAACTGCCGCTCGTGAACACGCCGCCGAGTTCGGCGCGAATCAGCACGATGTCGTCATGGCCGATCGGCAGATACTGCTGGCCGCGCGCGTAGCCGCGAATGAAGGTCTGGTCGGCCAGCAGGCCCTTGACCGCGAAGCCCGCCTCGGCGTGGATCAGGTTGCCGCTGCGCGGGAACAGCGGGTCGTCGGTATTGCGCCGGGTCCACGACCACGCCGGCACGAGCGCGTGCGCGGTGGTCGGCGGCGCCGCGTTCTGGTCGAGCCGGTCGTCGTAGAACAGCAGCGAGTAGCTGTAGTCGAGGTATTGCGAGGTGCGCGAGCGCTGCACACCACCGCGAATGCTGTAGATGCGCGTGTCGGAGACGTCGGTGGTCGTGTACGAGGCGAGCACGCTATTGGTCCACGCGCGCGGGCCCGGCGGCATCGACAGTTGAATCTGGCCGTACTGCTGGGTCTGGTCGGCGCGCCCCTCGACCGTGAACGGCCACGCCTTGCCGAACGTGTTCAGATAGGTGTACGCACCCTGCACGAGCGGACCGTTGTCGGTCGAATAGCCGACGCCGCCGCGAAAGCTGTGATACGGAAACTCCGACACTTTCACGTGCACCGGCGTGTTGAGCGGCTTGGCCGGGTCGTTGTCGAGATCGATCGCGACGCTCGCGAAGTACGGCGTGTTCTGCAATTGCCGCTGCAGTTCGGCGACGCTGCGCGTGTCGTAGACCTGGCCCGGCGAAATCGGATTGACGTTATGGACGATGCGCTCGGGATAGCGCCGCGTACCCTGCACGTCAATCGCGCCCATCGTGAAGGTCGGGCCGCTGTCGTAAGTTACCGACAGCTTCGCCGTGTGCGTGCGCGGATCGACGAGCGCCTCGGAGTGGTAGATCTTCGCGGCAAGATAGCGGCGCGATTGCAACTCGCGCAGCGAGGCGTTCTTCGCGTCGTCCCAGTCGCTCTGCGAAAACGGCTGGCCTTCGTGCAGCGAGAACGCGAAGCGGGTGGCGTTTTCCTGCGCCGTGTCCTCGGTCACGACCGCGCCGCGAAACGACAGGTCGACCGAGCTGACGAGGGTCTGCGGGCCCGCCTCGACCCGCACGGTGACGCGCCGCACGTCGTCGACGGTGCGCACGTCGGTGCTGACGACCGGTGAGAAATAGCCCTGGGTCGCGGCGAGATCGCGCACCTGCTGCGGCGTGGCGGTAATCAGAAACGAGAACTGGTCTTCGCTGATGTCGGGCCGCTTCGCGAAACGGGCGATGTCGAGGTGCTGTTCGAGCAGCCGGCGCAGCGCGCGCGGCTCGGCGACGACGTCGACCTTGTAGCTCGGCTTCGCGCGCGCCGCGTGGGCCTCGCCGGCCACGAGCGTCAGCAGGACGAGACTCAACGCGAGCCACGCGAGCAGCCAGCACCGCACGGGCAGCGAACGGTGCCGCGCGGCGTGCCGCTGCCGTTCTCGCCCGCGCCGCCCACGCGGCTTGTCGATCGTACCTACCGCCAAACAGGACCTCCGGCCAGAATTGATCAGTGCTTGCTCCCGGCGCGCCCGGGCCTGCTATTTGACCACATCGGCGCGGGGGGCGAGATCCCAAAAAGAGGGGGCGGCGTTTTTCGACCGCGCGCGGCGCATGCGGTAAAATTCCGCCACGATGGCGCCGCGTCGCCGGCACTGCCAGACGCGCGCCCTTTCACCCATCACGGACGTCGAGCCATGTATCAATCGGACATCACCCAGTTCCTGAACCAGCTCAAGCAGCAGAAACCCAATCTGGAAGCCGAGCAACGCCGCGGCCGAGCGCTGCTGTGGGACAAACAGCCGGTCGATCTCGACGAACGCGCCGAGCAGCAAGCCTCGCGCGTCGCGCAGACACCCTACCAGTACTACCAGAACTTCTGAGCGCCCCAGTCACGCCGACGATGAGTCACGCCGACGAGGCCCACGGCCCGCTGCATGGGCCGGTCCATGGGCCGCTGCACGGTCCGCCGGCCGATGCCGCGCTCGCCGCTCCCGCCACCGACTCGACACCCGACACGGTCGACGGCGTCGCGTTCGCGCGCCTGTACGGCGAGCCGCTGTTCAAGCTGCCGAACGACCTGTACATCCCGCCGGACGCGCTCGAAGTGTTCCTCGAGACCTTCGAGGGACCGCTGGATCTGTTGCTGTACCTGATCCGCAAGCAGAACTTCAACGTGCTCGACATCCCGATGGCGGATGTCACCACGCAATATCTCGGCTACGTCGAGCAGTTGCGCAAGACCAATCTCGAACTCGCGTCCGAGTATCTGCTGATGGCCGCGATGCTGATCGAGATCAAATCGCGCATGCTGCTGCCGGTCAAGAAGGCCGACACCGGCGAGGACGCCGAGGACCCGCGCGCCGAACTCGTGCGCCGCCTGCTCGAATACGAGCAGATGAAGCTCGCCGCGCAGCGCATCGACCAGTTGCCGCAGCTCGGGCGCGACTTCCTGCGCGCCGAGGTCTATATCGAGCAGAGCATCACGCCGCGCTTCCCGGACGTGAGCAGCGACGATCTGCGCGCCGCGTGGGCCGACGTCATCAAGCGCGCGAAGCTCGTCCAGCATCACAAGATTTCGCGCGAAGAGCTATCGGTGCGCGAGCACATGAGCCTGATCCTGCGGCAGTTGCAGAACACGCGCTTCATCGAGTTCTCCGACCTGTTCGATACGAGCCGGGGTGTGCCGGTCGTGGTGGTGAACTTCATCGCCGTGCTCGAACTGTGCCGCGAATCGCTCGTCGAGATTACGCAGGCGGAGCCGTTCGCGCCGATTTACGTGCGGCTCGCTTATCTGCCGGCCTGATTGAGCGGCCGATCAAGCGGCCTGATTGTGAACCGGCCGATCGCGGCGGCCCGATCGGTCCTGCTGTTTTTCGGTGGGGCCGGCGCAACGGCGGCTCCTAGCTCCCCCGGCCGCGCGACGGAACCGGCACCGCGCCGGGCCGCCGGCCGGCCCACGGGAAAACCGCTAGAACCCCGCCAACGCAAGGCCTGGCGGGCGCCACGGGCGAACCCGCCGCGCCCCGCGCCGGACACACGCCGCCATTCGGTGCGCCCGGCCCGCAAATCCACTACAATCCGCGCTCCGAACCCGTCATCGCCGGTAAGGCGGCGGCCTGCGCGATTCCCCGAGGTCTTGCGCCAACCGGGGCGCGCGCGGCGCGCGAACCCATTCCTGTCCGATCATGAAAGTCATCAGCTCGATCCATGAATTGCGCGACCAGTTGCGCGGCCAGAATCGCACGGCCTTTGTGCCGACCATGGGCAATCTGCACGAGGGCCATCTGTCGCTGATGCGCCTCGCGCGCCAGCACGGCGACCCGGTCGTGGCGAGCATCTTCGTCAACCGGCTGCAGTTCGGCCCGAACGAGGACTTCGACAAATATCCGCGCACGCTCGAAGCCGACATCGAGAAGCTGCAGAAGGAAGGCGTCTATGTGCTGTTCGCGCCGGCCGAAAAGGACCTGTATCCGGAGCCGCAAGAGTATCGCGTGCATCCGCCGCACGATCTCGGCGACATTCTCGAGGGCGAATTCCGCCCCGGCTTCTTCCACGGCGTATGCACGGTCGTGATGAAGCTGATGTCGTGCGTGCAGCCGCGCGTCGCGGTGTTCGGCAAGAAGGATTACCAGCAGCTGATGATCGTGCGCCAGATGTGCCACCAGTTCGCGCTGCCGACCGAAATCGTCGCCGCCGAAACCGTGCGCGACACCGACGGCCTCGCGCTAAGCTCGCGCAACCGCTATCTGTCGGACGCCGAGCGCGCCGAGGCGCCGGTGCTGGCCGCCGAGCTGAATCGCATCCGCGACGCGGTGCTCGCGGGCGAGCGCGACTTCGCGAAGCTCGAACAGGCGGCGGCAGCAGCCCTCGCCGCGCGCGGCTGGAAGCCCGACTACATCGCGATCCGCAAGCGCTCGAACCTGATCGCGCCCGGCACGCAGGACGCCAACGCGCCGCTCGTCGTGCTGGCGGCCGCCAAGCTCGGCGCGACCCGCCTCATCGACAACCTCGAAATCTGACGCCGCCAGCCGCCGGCGCTACGATCGAACCGGTCGCGACGGCACCGGGTTTCATCGAAACTACCCAGCACAGTCACACAGGATTGGTCATGCAACGCAACATGCTGAAGTCGAAAATCCACCGCGCCGTGGTCACGCACTGCGAGTTGCACTACGAAGGCTCGTGCGCGATCGACGAAGACCTGCTCGAAGCGGCGAACATCGTCGAAAACGAGCGCATCGACATCTGGAACATCAACAATGGCGAGCGTTTCTCGACCTACGCGATCAAGGGCGAGCGCGGCAGCGGCATGATTTCGCTGAACGGTTCGGCCGCGCGTCGCGCGCAGCTCGGCGATCTGGTCATCATCGCGGCGTTCGCGGTGGTCGACGAAGCCGAGCTGAAAGCGGGCTGGAAGCCGGACCTCGTGTTCGTCGACGAAAACAACCGGATCAAGGGCAGCCGCGATCACGTGCCGACGCAGAACTGGACCTGAGCGCGGCCCGGCCTGCCGCCTGACCGACGGCGGGCCGCCCCGCCGCGGTGCTTCGCTTCAGCCCTCTGCTTCAGTCCTTCGCTTCAGTCCTTCTTCCCCGTGCCGTTCGTCCACTCGACGATCGGCCGCCACTGCTCCAGATCCTTCTCCACGCGGCTTTTCGCGACGTCCCACAGCGTCAGGCCGTGTGCCGCGAGTTGCACGTAGTTCTGCGTGTCGCGCAGAAAGCCGAGCACCGGCAGCTTGAGCCCTTCGACGAAGCGATGCAGTTGCTCGGCCGAGCGCGTGCGCGAATCGACGCGCATGCCGACCACGCCGACCTCGATCGCGCCCTTCCTGACCGCCTTTTCCTTCGCGAGACGTTCGAGAAAATCCTGGGTCGCGAGAATGTCGAACATCGACGGCTGCAGCGGCACGATCACCTTGTCGGCCAGATCGAGCGCGATGTTCAGGCGGTTGCCGTGCAGGCCGGCCGGCGTGTCGATGACCGCGTGATCGAGCCCCTTGGGCGGCCTGGCCGGCGTCTCGGTGTTGACTTCCCACGTCTCGATGGCCGGCAGCGTCTCGGGCCGCAGCGCGAGCCACGCATGCGCGGACTGCTGTTTGTCGAGGTCGGCCAGTGCGACCCATTCGCCCTGCGCGGCGAAATAGCCGGCCAGATTGGTCGATAGCGTGCTTTTGCCCACGCCGCCCTTCGGATTCGCCACCACGATCACCGACATGAATTCTCCTGGAAAGAAGGCTGGACTCCGCCAGCCGGTTTGCCGCGCCATTGCGCCTGATCGGTTCAGACCAGCGCCCGCGGGTTCCGATCCGTGCCTGATCGGTCGTTTCTCAGGTTCGCCCGCCCGTCAGCCGTTGATAATATCGACAAATGCAGCGCGGCCGAAGCCCCAAAACGGCGAATCGGCTGCCTGAACCCGCCGTTTTATCGATAAGGACCCGAATCTCATGAGCACACTGCGCCCGGAATATACCGTCGAACGCCTGCACGAGCGCCAGCGAGGCAAGCTGCCGGACCTGCTCGGCCTGCGCGCGCTGTCCGTCGAACAGGGCATGCTGGTCGCGGAGCTGACCGTGCGCGAGGAACTGCTGGCGCCGAACGGCTTCCTGCACGCGGCCAGCGTGATCGGCCTCGCCGACACCGCCTGCGGCTACGCGTGCCTCGCGCACCTGCCGGAGAACGCGCGCAATTTCACGACGATCGAGCTGAAAAGCAATTTCCTCGGCACGGCGACGCAGGGCACGATCCGCACGGTCGCGAAGGGCGTGCACCTCGGGCGCAGCACGCAGGTCTGGGACGCGACCGTCACCGGTCCGGACGGCAAGACGATCGCGCTGTTCCGCTGCACGCAGATGGTGCTGTACTGAGCGATGCCGTAAGCGATACGGCAAGCGGCGCGGGGCGCGCCCGATTCGCCCCGCGTCGAGGCAACGGGCGCGCGGCCGGGACGGCGCACGCTTTTTGCAGCTTGCGGGCGTGTTTCGGCGCTCCGGCCGTAGGCGCGGTGCAATCGCAGCACACGTTGCGACCTGCTCGGGCCAGTGCCAGCCTTCACCCCACCGCCGCGAACAGCCTGCGCATATCGACGTGCGTGGCGAGCGTATCCGCGAGTCGCTCCAGCGACGCCTCGCGCAGCGCCGCGTAATCGACTTCCTCGGCGTCGCTCAGGCCCGCCCAGGCGAGCAGCGCCGCGCACGCGGCCGGCGTGTCGAACAGGCCATGCACGTAGGTCGCGAGAATCTGTCCGTCGACGGACAACGCGCCGTCGGGACACGTGCCCTGCGCACCGGCGTTTTCCCGCGCGCCATCGAGCCGCAGCGCCGGCGCGTCGAGCGCCGGCCCGCGCGTCTCGCCCATATGAATCTCGTAACCCGCCACCTCGGGCGCACCGGGCAGCGCGAGCCGCCCGGTCACGTTCTTCAGCGTCTTCTCGCGCGTGAGCACCGTCGCATAGTCGAGCCAGCCGAGCCCTGCGAACGTGCCCGGCGCGCCCTCCACGCCATGCGGATCGGCAATCTCGCGCCCGAGCATCTGCATGCCGCCGCAAATGCCGATCACGCGTCCGCCGTAGCGCAGATGCTTCGCGAGCACCGCGTCCCAGCCCTGCGCGCGCAAAAACGCGAGATCGCCCGGCACGTTCTTCGAGCCCGGCAGAATGATCAGATCGGCGGGCGGCAGCGGCGTGCCGCCGCGCACGTACTGGAAATCGACCTGGCGGTGCACGCGCAGCGCGTCGAAATCGGTGTGATTGCTGATGTGCGGCAGCACCGGCACGACCACGCGCAGCAGGCGCGCCGCGTCGCCGCTGCCGGCCGCGCGCAGCTCGGCCGGCAGCATGTCCTCGGCGTCGAGCGTGAGGCCGTGCAGATACGGCACGACGCCGAGCACCGGCTTGCCGGTCTTCGCTTCGAGCCAGTCGAGGCCGGGCTTGAGCAGGCTCACGTCGCCGCGAAAGCGGTTGATGATGAAGCCGCGCACGCGCGCCTGCTCGCTTGCCGACAGGCACGCGAGCGTGCCGGTCAGATGCGCGAACACGCCGCCGCGATCGATGTCGGCGACGAGCACGACCGGGCAATCGACCGCTTCGGCGAAACCCATGTTGGCGATGTCGCGCTCGCGCAGATTGATCTCGGCCGGGCTGCCCGCGCCCTCGACGAACACCGTGTCGTACGCCGCGCGCAGCCGCGCATACGACGCCAGCACGGCCTCGAACGCGACCGGCTTGTACTCGTGATACGCGCGCGCGTCGAGATTCATGCGCGCCTTGCCGTGGATGATGACCTGCGCGCCGCGATCGCTGGTCGGCTTGAGCAGCACCGGGTTCAGATCGGTATGCGCGGCGATGCCGGCGGCGACCGCCTGCAGCGCCTGGGCGCGGCCGATCTCGCCGCCGTCGACGGTCACCGCGCTGTTCAGCGCCATGTTCTGCGGCTTGAACGGCGCGACCCGCGCGCCCGCGCGGCGCGCGAGACGGCACAGGCCGGCCACGAGCGTGCTCTTGCCCGCATCGGACGTGGTGCCCTGGATCATCAGCGTGCCGCGCGGCACGGGCAAGGCGTTGGTGGAAATCGGCGGGGTTCGGGTCACGGCAAGGGCGGTCGGATCGGAATGGGCGGTCGGGGCGATGCCGCGCGTGCTTCATGCACGTCGTACACGTTGCGCGCATCGTGCGCCTGCTGCACTCGGTGCCCGATGCCCGGCACAGGGCGCGCGGCGGCAAGACCAGCATTATCCCACCGCGCCGGCCAGAGGCGCACGCCGGTACAATCACGCGATGATTTCCCCCGACCTCACCTTCGTCCTCGGCGGCGCCCGCTCGGGCAAAAGCGCGCACGCCGAGCGGCTCGCGAGCGACAGCGCCCTGCCCGTCACCTACATCGCCACCGCCCGCGTCAGCGGCGACGCCGAATTCGGCGCGCGCATCGCGCATCATCGCGCGCGGCGGCCCGCGCACTGGGGTCTCGTCGAGGCGGACCAGGACCTCGCCGGCGTCGTCTCGCAACACGACGCGCCGGGTCAGTGCCTGCTGATCGACTGCCTGACGCTGTGGCTCGCGAACCTGCTCTGTCCTGCCGACACCGCCGACGCCACCGACAATACCCGCGAAAACGCCCCGCCCATCGAGCCCTACCACGCGCGCGCCGCCGCGCTCGAAGCGGCGCTCGCCGCGGCGCGCGGCAAGATCATCGTGGTCAGCAACGAAATCGGCCTCGGCGTCGTGCCGCTCGGCGCGGCCACGCGTCTTTACGTCGACGAACTCGGACGGCTCAATCAACGCATCGCGGCACTAAGCCGCACCGCCACGCTGATGGTCGCGGGCCTGCCGCTCGCCCTGAAAACCGCGAGCCCCGCGTGATGCTGACTCTGCCGCTGATCGCGACGCTCGCCACCGCCGGCGTGGCCGTCGACCGCTGGTTCGGCGAGCCGCGCCGCGCGCATCCGCTGGTCGGCTTCGGCCACTGGGCCGCGCGCCTCGAAGCGCGTTGCAACCGCGGGCGGCGTCTGCGTCTGAAGGGGCTGCTCGCATGGGCGCTCGCGGTGCTGCCGCCAGTGCTGGTCGCGTGGTGGCTCGTCGCCGTGCTGCCGTTTTTCGCGGCCTGCGCGCTGCACGTCGCGCTGCTGTGGTTCGCACTCGGCGCGCGCAGCCTGCGCGACCACATCGCGCCGATCGCGCGGGCGCTCGGTGCCCGCGATCTCGCCAGCGCGCGCCTTCTGACCGCGCGCATCGTGTCGCGCGACACCACGCAATCCGACGAAGCCGCGCTCGCGCGCGCCGCCGTCGAGTCGGCGCTCGAAAACGGCAACGACGCGATCTTCGGCGCGCTGTTCTGGTTCGCGATCGCGGGCGGGCCGGGCGCGCTCGGCTTTCGCCTTGCCAATACGCTCGACGCGATGTGGGGCTATCGCACGCCGCGCTATCTGCGCTTCGGCTGGGCCGCGGCGCGCATCGACGACGTGCTGAACTGGATTCCCGCGCGCCTGACCGCCGCGAGCTACGCGCTGCTCGGCGACACGCTGAGCGCATGGCGCTGCTGGCGCGAGCAGGCGCCGCGCTGGGATAGCCCGAACGCGGGCCCGGTGATGGCGGCTGGCGCGGGCAGCCTGAACGTGCTGATCGGCGGAGCGGCGGTGTATCACGGCACGCTCGAACAGCGCCCGACGCTCGGCTTCGGGCATCCCGCCGAAGCGCGCCATGTGGGCGCCGCGTTGATGCTGGTCGAGCGCACGATCATTCTGTGGCTGGCCGTGCTGATCGTGCTGGCTTTGCTGAGCGTGCCGTTTCATGGTTAAGGCCATCGACCCGCGCGAGGATCGGCCCAGCGCCGAGCCGATGCCCGCCGGCCCGATCGCGCACGGCGGCAACCTGCACGAAGCGGCCGCGCGCTACGGCCTGCCGTACGCGCAATGGCTCGATCTGTCGACAGGGATCAATCCGCACGGCTATCCGGTGCCGCCGGTTCCCGCCGACGCATGGCGCCGCCTGCCCGACGATGGCGACGGCTTCGCCGCGCGCGCCGCGCAATACTACGGTGCGCCCGATGCCGCGCACGTGCTGCCGGTCGCCGGCAGCCAGGCCGCGATTCGCGCGCTGCCCGCGCTGCTGCCGCGCGCGACGGTCGGCATCGCGCCGCTCACGTACGGCGAATACGCGCCGGCGTTCGCGCGCGCGGGGCACGACGTCGCCGCGCTCGACGTGCAGTGCGACACGCTGCCCGCCACGCTCACGCACGTCGCGATCGTGAATCCCGACAATCCGACCGCCACGCATCTCAGCGCCGACAAGCTGCTGCACTGGCACGCGCAACTGCGCGAGCGCGGCGGCACGCTACTCGTCGACGAGGCGTTCGCCGATACGGTGCCTGCCGCGTCGCTCGCGGCGCGCACGCAGCTCGACGGGTTGATCGTGCTGCGCTCGCCCGGCAAGTTCTTCGGTCTCGCGGGCGTGCGCGCCGGTTTCGTGCTCGCCGCGCCCGCGTGGCTCGCCACGCTGCGCGACAGGCTCGGCGCGTGGACGGTCAGCGGTCCGGCGCGTCATGCGGTGAGCGCCGCGTTCGCCGATACCGCATGGCAGGCGCAGATGCGTGCGCGGCTCGCCGGCGAAAGCGCGCGGCTCGGCGCGCTATTGCATTCGCACGGTTTCGCCACGCGCGGCACGCCGCTCTTCGCATGGACCGACGATGCGCGTGCCGCCGCGTTGCACGAAGCGCTCGCGCAACGCGGTGTGTGGACGCGGCGGTTCGCGCCGTCGCTCGTTGCACCCAAGGGCAGCGTGCGTTTCGGACTGCCGGGAACGGAAGCCGAGTGGGCTCGCTTCGAACAGCAGTTGCATGAAGCGATGCGCGCCATCGGTGCGACGCAAACGGGTTAGTACGGAAATGGGAGACGGTGATGCCGCGCGAACCTGCTGCCGTCCTTCGCGCATCGCGCTACGCGTGCTGCGCTTTGAATCGAGCGTCATGTCGTACCTCATGTCGAGCTTTATGCGGCGCTTCATACCGAGCCTCATGCCGCCCTTCACTCACTGCGCCTCGCTTATCGCCCTACACGCGCCACACGCTCAACGTCTCGTCCAGGTTCCAGGTCCTCGCCCGATGATCCGCTTCGCTTGCCCGCTCCACCGCTCTACGCTCCCGCTCCACCTGGCTCGTTTCCTCTGCGCCGTATCGCTCGGCCTCGCCGCGCTGACCGCGCACGCGGCGATCACCGTCACCGACGATAGCGGCGCGACCGTCACGCTCGCCGCGCCCGCGCAGCGCGTCATCAGCCTCGCGCCGCACGTCACCGAGTTGCTGTATGCGGCGGGCGGCGGCGCGAAAATGGTCGGCGCGGTTTCGTACAGCGACTATCCGCCCGAGGCGAAGCAGCTGCCGCGCGTCGGCGACAACAAAGCGCTCGACCTCGAACGCATCGTCGCGTTGAAGCCCGATCTGATCGTCGTGTGGCGGCACGGCAATGCGCAGCGTCAGCTCGACCGGCTGCGCGAACTGCATATCCCGCTCTTTTTCAGCGAGCCGCGCCATCTCGACGACGTCGCCGTATCGCTGACGAAGCTCGGTCAATTGCTCGGCACGTCGGCGACGGCCGATGCGGCGGCGGCCGCGTATCGCGACGACATCGCGCGACTGCGCGCGCAGTACGCGAGCCGGCCGGTCGTCAGCGTGTTCTACCAGGTCTGGGACAAACCGTTGATGACGCTCAACGGCGAGCACATGATCAGCGACGTGATCGCGCTGTGCGGCGGACGCAATGTCTTCGCGCAATTGCAGCCGCTCGTGCCGACCGTGTCGACCGAAGCGGTGCTCGCGGCGAATCCCGAGGCGATCGTCACCGCCGCGCCGGGCGCGACGCGTCCCGACACGACGCTGCCGCAACTCGACACGTGGCGCGCATGGCCGGGCCTTGCCGCGGTCGCGAACAACAACCTCTTCGCGATCGACGGCGATCTCATCAACCGTCCGGCGCCTCGCATCGCGCAGGGCGCGCGCGAACTCTGCGAAGACCTCGACCTCGCGCGCTCACGCAGAAAACCGCGCGCGCCGTAAATCCCCTCACGCATTCCAGCGCACCAGCACCCACTGCTGCGTGGCCTCGTTGCGCCGCAGCCAGACGATGCCGGTCATATCGAGCGCCCAGTGCAGACAACGCGCGAGCGGCACGTCGAGCACCTGCGAGGCGATCGCGCGAATCACGCCCGCGTGCGTGACCACATAGGCCGGCGACAACTCGCGTGTCTGCGCGAACGCATCGAACCACGCATGCACGCGCTGTGCGAACTGCGCGACGCTCTCGCCGCCATGCGCGCATGCATGCTCGAAATCGGCGGCCCAGTCGTCGAGCTGCGCGCGATCGATCGCGTCCCAGCGCTGCGTTTCCCAAGCGCCGAAATTCATTTCCTTCAGACGTTCGTCATGGCTGACCACGCAGCCGAAGTCGCTCGCGATCTCGGTGGCGAGCGCCGCGCAGCGCGTGAGCGGACTCGAAATCAGCACGCGCGGCGCCGGCACCTGCAAGGTCGCGAGCCGCAGCGCGAGCGCGCTCGCCGACACCTCGGCGCTTTCGGCCAATGCGACGTCGCTGTGTCCGTAACAGATGCCCGCATCGAGCGCGACGGCGGGATGACGAATCAGGACGATATCCATGCGAGCCCCACCAGATAGATGCTCAATTCGAAAACCTGCTGCGCGAAGCCGAGGCAATCGCCGGTATAGCCGCCGATGCGTCTCACGAAATAACGGCCGATCGCCACGCGCAGCACGAGCAGCACACAGCATGCCGCAAGCGCGAAACGCCAGTCGGGCGCGCCGCGTCCGTTCGGCCACAGCAGCCACAGCAAACCGAACAGCGCCGCGCAGGCCAGCGCGGGACCGCTCAGGCGCTGTGCGACCGGCTTCGCCTTGCCCTCGGCGCGCACGTAGTCGAGCGTGGCCAGATAGCTGATCGCCATCGCGCGGCTCGCGCCGTGCGCCGCGATCATCAGACCGGCCGCGCGTGACGGCGGCAAGGCCGCGAGCGTTTGCCACTTCAACGCGAGCGCGACGACGAGCGCGATCGCACCGAATGCGCCGACGCGCGAGTCGTGCATGATGCGCAACACGTCCTCGCGCGAATAGGCGCCACCGAACGCATCGACGCAATCGGCGAGACCGTCTTCGTGAAACGCGCCCGTGACGAGCAGCGACGCGGCCATCGACAGCAGCACCGCGACGCCCGCCGGAAATACGCGCAACGCGGCGAGATAGACGAGCGCGCTCAAGCCGCCGATCAATACGCCGACGAGCGGAAAGTAGCGCGCCGCCGCATTCAGATAATGCGGCTCGTAGCCCACCCAGCGCGGCACGGGCACGCGCGTGAAATAACCGAGCGCCGTGAAGAAGTAGCGCAATTCCGCGAGCGGGTTCATGAGCGGGGCGAGGTTCGCGTCACGTCACGCCTTGGGTCACACCTTAGGTCACACATCATCCCTCGCGATCGGCCACGCCGGCCGAGTCGAAACTCGCCATCTCGTTGACGAAGGCCGTCGCCGCGCGCAGCAGCGGCACCGCGAGTGCCGCGCCGGTGCCCTCGCCGAGCCGCATGTCGAGCGACAGCAGCGGCTGCGCGCCGAAATGATCGAGCATGCGCCGATGCCCGGCCTCGTTCGACGCATGCGCGAACACGCAGTACTCGCGCACCTCGGGTGCGAACGCATCGGCAACGAGTAGCGCCGACGTCGCGATGAAGCCGTCGACGAGAATCGTCATGCGTGCTTCGGCGGCCGCGAGATACGCGCCCGCCATCATCGCGATCTCGAAGCCGCCGAACGTCGCGAGCACGTCGAGCGGCGCCGGCGTTGGCGCGTGATGCGCAAGCGCCGCCGCGAGCACGTTGCGCTTGCGCGCGAGCCCCGCGTTGTCGAGACCGGTGCCGCGCCCGACGCATTCGTCGAGCGGCACGTCGCACAAGCGGCTCATCAGACACGCGGCCGACGAGGTGTTCGCGATCCCCATCTCGCCGAAGCCGATCACATTGGTGCCGAGCGCCGCGTGATGACGCACGCGCGCCGCGCCCGCCTGCAAGGCGGCCAGCGCCTCGGCCTGGGTCATCGCCGGTTCGTGCGCGAAATTGCGCGTGCCCGGTGCGACAGGAATGTCGACGAGCCCTTGCGTCGTCGGCAACGGCGTCGCGATGCCCGCATTGACCACTTCGAGCTCGATGCCCGCGACGCGGCTCAGCGCATTGATCGCCGCGCCGCCCGCGAGAAAATTGGCGACCATCTGCGCGGTCACCGCTTGCGGATACGGGCTCACGCCTTCGGCGGCAATGCCGTGATCGCCGGCGAAGACGATCATGGCCGGGCGCGCGACCGTCGGATGCGTGCTGCGTTGAATCAGCCCCATCTGCCGCGCGAGCGTTTCCAGACGGCCGAGGCTGCCGGGCGGCTTGGTCCGCGTATCGATGATGTGTTGCAGCTCGGCGCGCAGCGTCTGATCGAGCGGAGCGACGTTGGGCAAACCGGCCGGGCGTGGAAAGCGAGTCATAGGTATAAGCGGAAATCGCCGCAAAAGAATGTCGGAATAAAAAAGTCAGCCTGATGCAATGTCATGATCGGCATGCGATTCATGACGCATACGCGGCGCGGGAATCAGCGCCTCGTGCTCGCCGTCGCGAATCAGAATCAGCGGATAGCCGAACGCGCGGCTCGTCAATTCGGGCGTCAACACGGCGCGCACCAGGCCGGCGCATGCGCCGCCTGCTCCATCGAGCAGCAATGCGTGCGTCGCGAAGCGGCGCGCGAGATTCAGATCGTGACACGAAAACAGCACACAGCGCCGCGGTTCCTGCGTCCATGCAACGAGCGCTTCGAGGCAATCGATCTGATGATGCAGGTCGAGATGCGACAGCGGTTCGTCGAGCAGCAGAAGCGGCGCATCCTGGCACAACACGGCCGCCAGCGCGACACGTTGGCGCTCGCCGCCCGATAACGACAGCACATCGCGCGCGGCGAAACTGCCCAGGCCGAGCCGTTCGAGCGCCGCCTGCGCGGCCGCGCGATCCGCGTCGCGCTCCCACCCCCAGCCGCCGAGATGCGGAAAGCGGTTCAGCATCACGATGTCGAGCACGCTGGCGCTGAACGCATCGTGCGCGCTTTGCGGCATCAACGCGCGGTGCCGTGCGAGCGGCAACGGCGGCCAGTCGGCAAGACGCCTGCCATCGAGTTCGACGTGCCCCGCCGACGCCGGCCGCAGCCCCGCGAGCGTGGACAGCAGCGTTGTCTTGCCCGCGCCGTTCGGCCCGGCGACGCACCAGATTTCGCCGGCATGGAAGGTCTGCGTGAACGCATCGAGCAAGGTGCGCGCGCCGGCGCGCAACGTCACGCGTTGCGCGCTCAGCGCCGAAGCCGGGACGGTATCGTGGGCGCGTGTCATGGACGCCTCTTCAGCAGCATCCAGAGAAACACCGGCACGCCGACCAGCGACGTCATCACGCCGACCGGCAACTGCGCGGGCGCAATCACAGTGCGCGCGACGAGATCCGCGCCCATCACCGCGACGCCGCCGCCGAGCGCGGCCGCCGGCAACAGCATGCGCTGATCGTTGCCGAACGCGAGCCGCAGCATGTGCGGCACCACGAGGCCGACGAAGCCGATCGTGCCCGCCGTCGTCACGGCAGCGGCAGCCGCAAGCGAGGCCACCAGGTACACGCGCAGACGCAACGGCATGACCGCAACGCCCAACGCCTGCGCGGCCGCATCGCCGCGCAGCAGCACGTTCAGGCGCGGCGCGGCGGGCACGATCACAAGCAGCGCGAGCAGCAGCGCGACGAGCGCGGTCCACGGCAGCGCGCCGCCGTTGAGGTCGCCGGTCAGCCAGAACAGCATGCCGCGCAAGCGGCTGTCGGGCGCGAGATTGAGCAGCAGCGTAATCAGCGCGCCCCACCCCGCCGCGATCACCGCACCGGTCAGGAGCAGCCGCGGCGACGTGTCCTGCGGTTCGCCGCGCCATAACTCGCGCCGCGCGAGGCCAAGCACGAGCAGGATCGACACCAACGCACCGGCGAACGCACTCGCATCGACGATCCACCATGCGCCGCCCGCGATCATCGCCACGAGCGCGAACGTCGCCGCGCCGCCCGATACGCCGAGCACATACGGCTCGGCCAGCGGATTGCGCAACAGCACCTGCAGCAGCGCGCCGGCGAGCGCGAGCAACGCCCCGCACGCGAAGCCCGCGAGCGCGCGCGGCAAGCGCAACGTACGCACGATCTCGCCGGCGAGGTCGTCGGCGCGCGCGGGTCCGGCATGCCACGGCATCAACGCGGCCAGCACGCGCGATGGCGCGAGCGGCACGCTGCCGAGCGCGAGCGACGCGACCAGCACGGCCAGGGCGATGACCGCGAGTCCGAGCCAGATCGCGGCCGCGCGCCTTGCGTTCATCGTGCGCATGGTAGGCGTGACGTGGCCGGCAGCCGGCAGCGAGCCCGGCGCGCGATTCATGCGCGCGCGCTCACGCCGGTGCGTGCGTTACTGCTGCTGCCAGCCAAGCGTGACGTAGGCACCGCGTCGCGGCGAGTTATACGAGTAGGCCGTTTCATAGTCCTTGTTCAGCAGATTCTCGATTTGCGCGCTCACGTACCACGCTTTCGTGATGTTGTAGCGCGCCGACAGATTCACGATGCCATAGCCGCCCAGATTGCCGGTGCTGTCCACGCGCGGGCCGCTCACGATCCACTCGCCGCCCACGCGCCAGCCGCCGATGCTGCGATTGATCGCGAGCGAGCCGAAGCGTCGCGCGCGCCGCACGAGGTCGACGTCGTTGTCGAGATCGACGGGATTCTGCAGCGTCAGCGAGGCGCGCACGTCGGTCTTGCCGACATGCCCGCTCCACGATCCTTCGAGCCCCTGCACTTTCGCGTGCCCGACGTTCTCGGCCAGATAGATGCCGGGGATCGTCTGCACGTAATCGATCAGATTCGTATAGCGCGTCTGAAAGGCACTGACACGCACCACGCCGAGCAGGTTCGATGCGTACTGCAAACCCGCTTCGACCGAATGACTGCGCTCGGGCCGGATCGACGGATTGCCGCTCAACGGATAGTACAGATCGTCGAAGCTCGGCGCGCGGAACGCGTCCGAATAGCTTGCGGTTGCCTTCCAGTGCGAGGTGATGTCGAAGCCATAGCCGAGATAGTAACTGTTCGCCCCGCCGAAATCGGAGTACTGGTCGCGCCGCACGTTAGCCTGAATCTGATTGCGGCCGAAGCGCGCGGTATAGCCCGCGAATACCGAATCGACGTGACGGTTGGGCGCCGCGAACGTATCGGAATCGAGGCTCTGATCGAGATGCTCGTAGCCGAGTTGCAGCTTCTGGTTCGCGGCCAGCGCGAAATCGTTCTGCCAGGTGTACTGGCGATTGTCGGTATCGAAGCGGCCGTTGTCGATGCCGTTGGTATTCGACACGCTGCGGTCGTCGCCCTCGGCGACCGTGAAATGCGTGGTCCACCAGTCGGTCAGCTTGCCGTTCGCGAACACCGAGACCTGACGCACCTTGCTATAGAGGTTGTTCAGATCGGTCGGCTCGCCATAGGCGTTGTCGTAGCTGTTGTTGCCGTTCGACTGGAAATAGGTGACGCCGGCGTCCCACCTGTCGCTGAACTTGTGACGCAGCGATGCCGAGAGGCTCTCGTTCAGATTGCCGTTCGCGTTCGGATTCGCGCCGGGCGCTTGCAGCGGATCGAGCGAGGAAAAGCCATCGGTTTTGGTGCGCGCGAGCGAGATGCTGAAGGTCGTGCGGCCGTCCTGATCGAGCGCGCCATTGACGCCGATGGTTTGCGTCTGCGTGTGATAACTGCCGTAGCCCAGCGAAAAATTGAAGCGCGGCGGATGATCGCCGCCATCTTTCGTGAACACCTGCACGACGCCGCCAATCGCACCCGAGCCGTACAACGCCGAGACATTGCCGTTCACGACCTCGACGTGATCGACCTGGTCGAGCGGAATCTGCGCGAGTTGCGCGGAACCGAGGCTCACCGAATCGACGCGCACGCCGTCGATCAGCACCAGCGATTGCGTCGACGACGCGCCGCGCAAAAAGAGGCTCGTCGTCGAACCGGGGCCACCTGTACGCGAGATTTGCGCGCCGGGCGCGAGCTGCAGCAGGCCGGGCAGATCGGTCGCGGTCGTGTCGGCAATGTCCTGCTGATCGAACAGCGTGGTCGGCGGGATCGTATCGGCGAGTGCCTGCGGTCCGCGTTCGGCGGTCACGACGACTGGCGAGAGTACGGTGGCCGGCGGGTTCGCGCGGGGGCTCGCATCGGCATCGGTATTCGCATCGGCGGACGCGCTCGAAGCTGAAGCCGATGATGCGGCCGACGAAGCAGCCGGCGAAGCAACGGGCGATGCAACATCGGCCGGCACGGAAGACGCCGCCGACGCGGCAGCCGTGGTCCCGGCAGTCTGCGCATGCACGACGGGCGGCAGACCCGCGAACGCGAGCAGCGCCGCGCGGGCGAAGGGGGACAGCATGGGTGAGAGTCCTGTGGATAGCGTGCGCAGCCCGCTTCCCCGCAGGCCGCCGCGTAACGAGGCGCCCCCGATGTTTAACGTTTTCGCGGGGGACGTCCTCTCCCTCTGGCCGGTATCCGGGCTGCGACACATCGGCCCCGCCTTCCCACGCGTGACGCGCAGTGGCACACTTGCAGGTTAAGCTTCGACCTGCAATCAGGACCGACCTGCATGACGAGATGCGGTCGCTTACCGTTGCGGGGGCAGCGCAGGTTCGCGCGTGCCGGTGTCGAACCCCGCGCGCGCCCTGCTTCCCGTTTAACTGCGCGCGCCGAAAAGCGCGCGCGGGCACCAGAGTGCGGCCAGTTTAGGAGCGACCCCGGCGAGCGTCAAGAAAGGTCAATCCCTGCGCGAGCCGTGCCGTTGAGTGCAGGTTATTGTCCGATCGACGAGCGGTTTTTCATCTTATGGTCGGGAAAATGCTTGCATAAAGCCAAGTTGTTACGTCTCGAAACGAGACAATTGTCGGAACCTGTAACATTCCGCGCTAAAATGCGAGGTCTTTAGAGGACGCAGCACATGCTCACCGAACTCGAATCACTCTCCCAGAACATCGGCAAGCTGATTGCGATCAGCCAGCGCCACCATGAAGCGCGGCTCGCGCTCGAAGAACAACTCGCGCACACGCGTGCCGAAGTCGAAGCCACGCATGCGGAACTCGCGCAATTGCGCGGGGAGCGCGATGCCCTGCAGGCGGAACGCGATGCGCTCTCCGCCAAGATCGACGACGCTCAGGTGCGCCTGAATGCGATTCTCGAGAAATTGCCGCGTGCCCGCGCGAGCAGCGAACCGGATAACCAGCTCGATCTGCTCGACTCCGCTCAACCCGAACCCGAGGAAGCGGAAAGCGACGTGAGCCGCCACGGAGAAAACGCATGACCACCAAGCAGATCGAAGTATCGATTCTCGACGTACCGTATCGTCTCGCCTGCTCGCCGGAAACCGAAGCCGCCCTGCTCGAAGCGGTCGCACGCGTCGATGCGGAAATGAAGAAAATCCGCAACGGCAGCAACGTGCGCGGCACGGATCGCATTGCCGTCATGGCCGCGCTGTCGCTGGCATCGGAACTGCTTAAGCTGCAAAACAGCGTGCGACACGGAGAAGCATTTCCCGCTGAAGAAATCCGGCGTACAATGCAGCAAATGAACGAACAGCTCGGTACTGTGATTGAACAGTACAGCTTGCAGTAAGCGGTCACAGCCGGCTTCGAACCCAATGTCGAACCGGTCGTGAATTCAACGAAGTAACTTGAAACGCAGTACTTTTTTGCAAAGCGGGTGTGCGGTGTTGGTAAAGCACATGAGCACCTCTCGCAAGCGTTTGAGTTCTTCTGTTAAAGTTTGAACTGCTGTAGCTTCATCGGTTTAGCTTCCCTGCCTGGTTCGCCAAGGTCATATATTCCTTGAACCAATGCCATGTGCACGGTTGCGGAAATTTGTAGCACGGGCGTGCGCGTCACTCTGTCTGATGTACCCGAAGTGTTGCTAACTGCGACCAATTCTGAACCCCCGGTTCAGGATGCCGGCCTAGCGGCTAAGGCGGGGACCTTATCTGGAACGGCATCGTACTTCGGTTCGATGCCGTTTTTCTTTGGGCTGCGTTTTCCGGTGCTGCTTTCAGGTGCTTTTTGCAGGCGCCGGTTCGCGCGCGTCGTTCAATCCCTCACGTTCAATTCGATTCATGCGCTACTGGCTGATGAAGTCCGAACCGGACGAAGCAAGCATCGACGATCTCGCCAACGCACCGCATCGCACGTTGCCGTGGACCGGCGTGCGCAACTATCAGGCACGCAATTTCATGCGCGACACCATGCAGATCGGCGACGGCGTGCTCTTCTACCATTCGAGCTGCCCCAAGCCCGGCATCGCGGGCATCGCGGAAGTGTCGTCCACCGCGTATCCTGACCCGACCCAGTTCGATAACAAGAGTCCGTACTACGACGCGAAGTCGTCGCAGGAAACGCCGCGCTGGATGCTCGTCGACGTCGTGTTCAAAAAGAAGATTCCGCTGATTCCGCTTGCTGCGCTGCGCGAGCATGCCGAGTTGCAGGACATGCGTGTGCTCGCCAAAGGCAACCGTCTGTCGATCACGCCGGTGACCGAAGCCGAATGGCGTTTCATCACAAAACAGCTTGTTTGAGGGCATATCCGGCGTTCGCTCGTGACTTATGACGAACGGGTGAACGCACCGTGTTGTTCTCCACATGGCGGATAACGCCGAATTAGGGAACCAAGACAACGCGAGCCGCGCCTAATGATCGGACACGCGTGTTGCAGGGCTCATTGAAGGGCTTCGCCTGGCCGGCGAGCCAGCCCGTCGCGAAAGCGAACCCGCAACCCCTACGCCATCACATGTCACTTGTGTCACACGTGCACAACCTGTTCATACAAGGAGTTCAACAATGACGAAACAAGCCGCACGGGCCCTCGCACTCGCTCTCGCCTGCACCGCGCCTGTCGCGCTCGCGCTGACCCCGACCCTCGCGCGCGCGCAAAGCGTCATGCCGCAGCCCGCGGGCGTGCTGTCGCTCAATGCGCAGGCGAGCGCGGAAGTCCCGCAGGACGTCGTCGACATCACATTGTTTTACGAGCAGGAAGCGAGCGATCCGTCCTCGCTCACGGCCACGCTGAACGAGCGCGCCGACGCCGCCTTGCAGAAGGCGCGCGGCGTCAGCGGCGTAACGGCGCGCACGGGCGCATTCTCGATCTTCCCATCCACCGATCGCGATGGCCACATTTCGACGTGGCGCGGCCGCGCCGAAGTCGTGCTCGAATCCCGCGACTTCGGTTCGGCATCGAAGCTCGCGGGACAGATGGCATCGATCATGCAGGTCGGCAACGTGAGTTTCTCGCTGTCGCCGGAAGCGCAGCGTGCCGCCGAGCAAAAGCTCACCGGCGAGGCGATCCGATCGTTCCGCGAACAGGCCGCTTCGTCGGCGCAGGCATTCGGCTTTAATGGCTATTCGATCCGCGAGGTCAATGTGAATCACGGCGGCGTCATGCCGCGCCCGGTCATGATGATGAGCGCGCGTGCCATGGGCGCCGAAGCGAAGAGCGTGGCGCCGATGCCGCTCGAAGGCGGCACGTCGACGGTGACGGTCAACGTGTCGGGATCGGTGCAGATGAAGTAACGCGCGCGCGGGAACGCAAACGCGCAAACACACATACCTGCAAGGAAAAACGCCACGGCATGTCTTCATGCCGTGGCGTTTCTATTTGCAGGTCCTGAAAACTCTAAAGGTTCTAAAGACCCACCGCGCCAACCGCCACGCTGCCCGACAAGACAAGGCAAACCGTGGCGCGCGGCTCGACGGATCAACCGCATCGACCCAAGGCTCAGCTCGCGCTCACCGCCTGCGCCGACTCGCGGCGCCCGCGTCGATAGGCCCACACCATCAGGCCGATGCCCGCGAGAATCATCGGCAGCGACAGCCATTGCCCCATCGACAGACCCATTGCGAGCAGGCCAAGGAAATCGTCCGGCTCGCGTGCGAACTCGACCGTAAAGCGTGCGAGGCCATAGCCGATCAGGAACATCGCGGAAATCGCGCCGAGCGGCTTCGGCTTGCGCGAGAAGAAGATCAGCACGAAGAACAGCGCCACGCCTTCGAGCGCGATCTCGTACAGTTCCGACGGATGCCGCGGCAGCATGTGATATTGCGCGAACACTTCGTTCAGATGCCATTGCGCGGCCAGTTGCGGATGCGCGGTGAGCCATGCGGCATCGTCGGGCGCGGCGCCCGGAAACAGCATTGCCCACGGCGAAGCCGGATCGGTCACGCGGCCCCACAGCTCGCCGTTGATGAAGTTGCCGAGGCGCCCCGCCGCGAGGCCCGTGGGCACCATCGGCGCAACGAAGTCGGTGACTTGCAGCCACGAGCGCTTGCGCTGATACGCGAACAGGATCATCGCGAGCGTGACGCCGAGAAAGCCGCCGTGAAACGACATGCCGCCTTCCCACACCTTGAAGATGTCGAGCGGATGCGCGAAGTAGAAGCTCGCCTTGTAGAACAGCACGTAGCCGAGCCGGCCGCCGAGGATCGTACCGAGCACGCCGTAGAACAGCATGTCGTCGATATCCTTCGCGCTCCAGCCCTGCGCGGCGACGTACGGCAAACGCAGCCGCAGCCGGCCGACGACGATCGCCGCGATGAACGCGACGAGGTACATCAGGCCATACCAGCGCACGGCGAGCGGCCCCAGATGAATGGCGACGGGGTCGAAATTGGGGTGAATAAGCATCGTGTGGTTATGGGCAGTTCAGGTTCAGGAATGCTTCTACAGCAGAGGTTTTACAGCAGCGTCGCCGCGCTCGGCGCGCGGCGCGACCGTCGCGGCATGCGCGCGCACGATCTCGATGAAGCCCGCGAGCACCGGACTCACCTCGTCCGTACGCCAGACGAGACCCGTTTCGATTGCGGGCACCGACTCGGACAGCGGCCGGTACACGACGCCCGTGCGCCGCAGGTTACGCAACGATTGCGGCACCAGTGCGACGCCCATGCCGGCCGACACGAGGCTGACGATGGTCTGCATCTGGATCGCCTCCTGGCCGATCCGGGGAGCGAGACCCGCGACGCCGTAGCAATCCATAATGATGTCATAAAAGCCTGGCGCCAGACGTCTTGGGAAGATCACGAGCGGCGCGTCGGCGAGATCGCGCAGGCTCACCGGCGTGTCGAGCCATTCCGCGCCGGGGTCGGCGCCGGGCTTGCCTCGTGCCTTTCCTATCTCTCCAGCCTCGCCCTTCTCGCGGCCACGCCCACCGTCCTTCAGACCGTCTTCCACCCCGCCATTCACGCCGCCCGCGCCTGGCACACGCGCCGCCATCTCCGTCGACATCGCGATCACGAGCGGCTCGCGCGCGATCGGCAGCCACGACAGCTGCGCGGCATGGCGCGGCGGCAGCGGCGCGATCACGAGCCCGGCGTCGATGCGCCCCGCCACCAATTCCTCGACCTGCACGTCGCTGGTGGCCTCGGTCAGTTCGAGCCGCACGCGCGGATGGCGCGCGCCGAAATCGCGCAGGAGCAGCGGCAGCAAGCCGTAATCGGCGGTGGAAACGAACGCGAGCGACAGCACGCCCGCCTCGCCGCGCGCGAGGCTCTGCGCGAGCGGGCGCAGCCCCTCGGCCGCCGCAAGCAGGCGCTGCACCTCGGGCAGGAGGTCGGCGCCGACCGCCGTCAGTTCGACCGAGCGCTTGGTGCGCGCGAACAGCTCGACGCCGAGCGTCTCCTCGAGCGCACGGATCGCCTGCGAGAGCGGCGGCTGCGTCATCGACAAACGCGCGGCCGCGCGGCCGAAGTGCTTTTCCTCGGCCACGGCGACGAAGTAGCGCAACTGGCGCAGATCGGGAATCGTCGGCAGCATGATGAAGACCCGGATTAATATGTTTTACGACCTGAACACGCGCAAATAATACACGCGACGCATGATACGCAAAACCGCCTGTCTGCCCGGCGCGGCGGCACTACACTGAACGGATGTGCCGGCGCGCCCGCTGGCGCATGCCCCGGCGGCTGCCCCCGGGCGGGGCGCGAGCCGCGCCGGCGCCCCGCCCTCGCGGCCCGGATCACGAACAGAACAGACAGACTGGAGCGTCCCCATGGCATACAACCGTCGTTCGAAAAACATCACGCAAGGTGTAGCGCGCTCGCCGAATCGCTCGATGTACTACGCGCTCGGCTACCAGAAAGAGGACTTCGACAAGCCGATGATCGGCGTCGCCAACGGCCACT
>NZ_VWWM01000037.1:0-90385 GCF_011752945.1 Paraburkholderia sp. Cy-641 | reverse complement strand
GAGGCACAGCGCGATGCGCTCGCGCTCGGCCGCGCCGATCGCGCCGTCGATGCGCTCGCGCTCCGCGAGCCGTGCTTCGAGCCGCGTGCCCTCGGCGTCGATGACGAGGCCGAGGCTGCCGAACGCGCGTCCGAGCGACGCGTTCGGATCGAGAAAACCCAGATGCAGGCGCGCGGGCGCGTCGATCGTGATGGCCGTGCAGGGCTGGAGTCGGCGAAGCTGGAGCGGCATCTCGAGTGTCCTTAGGTATCCCTGGCAGGTAGGCGTGGTGTGCGCCTCGGCAGATGCTTGAGCAGATGCCGGCGCAAGGGCGTCCGTGAATGCGGCGTGGGCCGTCGCGGCGGCGCGCCGAGGACTTCAAGCAGAAGCCGTACCAGGCGCGCGCGAAGCGCGGCCTGGCTGGATGTGCCGAGAATTTGCCGCGGATGTGCGGGGACCGTGCCGGGAAAACCGGCGGCCGGGGGACCCGGCGTGCGGCGCGTTGCGCGCCGCGCTGTCCCGCGCGGGAATGGACGCTATGTGACGCCGAAGGTGCACTGTGTCACCCGCTGTTTCATCGGACGATGCGGTGCGGGGTTGCGTGAGGTGTCAAGCGTGAGGCATGAGGCGGGCCCCGCCGCCTCAACCGCCTTACCCCGCCTTCGGTGCGTCGTACTTGATATAGCGGAAGCGCTGGTCGTCGGCCGGCGTGCCTTCGAGCGGCCCGCCTTCGAGGCCCGGCTGCCAGTGGATCACCGACTCGATTTTCGTGGCGAGCGCGAAGTCCTTGTCGGTGATGCCCTTCGCGCTGTGCGTCATCAGCTTCACGATCACGAATGCATAGGAGACCGTCAGATCGGGGTGATGCCACGCGGCTTCCGCGAGATGGCCGACCGTATTGACCACCATCAGCGTGCCTTTCCAGCCTTCGGTCCGGTACTTGCGCCGCAGCCAGCCGTCCTCGTAATACCAGTGTTCGAGCGGGCCGGCGAGGCGTTGTTTGATCTCGTCGTCGGAATAGACCTTCTCTGTGTGTGCCATGACTGTTTGCTCCTCGGTCGCCCGTTGCCGGGCAAAGGACACGTTGCGCATCCCGGAAGTGACACAGTATGTGCCGCTTTCCGTGACGCAACCACCCCAAGGTTGCTCCGCGGCGCGCGCAAACGGGTGGCGCGCGAGCGGCGCAAGTGCCATGACACACGCCGTGACAAGCGCCGCGACACCTGCCGTGAGACCCGCCGTGACGCGACCCGCACGCCGCGCATTCGCGCTCGCGGCCGGCATGCCGCGCCACCCCGGCGCATTTCCGGCATGGAATATGCGTTGGCCGTTCATGCGCCGCGAAGCCCGACATCGAATCGGGATAGGGCGTTCCGATCGTTACCTGTACTCGAGAAGGCGCGCACGATGCGACGAGGTAGCGTGGGTCATTCGTGAGTTGAACAGCAGGACAATTCTGGAGGAGACATGAACTTACGCACTGTGGTTCTTGGGCTCGCGATCCTCGCATCGGCAGCCTTTAGCTCGCTGGCTGCACAGGCCGATTCGCAGCTCGACGGACTGATGAAAAACCCCGCCAACTGGGCGGCCCAGGCGGGCGACTATGCGAATCACCGCTATAGTCCGCTCAAGCAGATCAACGAGAGCAACGTCGGCAAGCTGCAGGTCGCATGGACCATGTCGACCGGCGTGCTGCGCGGCCACGAAGGCGCGCCGCTCGTGATCGGCGACACGATGTACATCCACTCGCCGTTCCCCAACAAGGTGATCGCGATCAACCTGAAGGATCAGACCTTCCTCTGGCAGTATCAACCGAAACAGGACGACCAGGTCATCTCCGTGATGTGCTGCGATACCGTGAATCGCGGCCTCGCCTACGGTGACGGCAAGATCTTCCTGCAGCAGGCCGACACCAAGCTCGTCGCGCTCAACGCGAAGACCGGCGAGGTGGTGTGGACCGCGCAGAACGGCAACCCGAAAGCGGGCGAAACCAACACCAACGCGCCGCACGTATTCGGCGACAAGGTGCTGACCGGCATCTCGGGCGGCGAGTTCGGCGTGCGCGGGCGTCTGATCGCTTACGACATCAAGACCGGCAAGCCGGTCTGGACCGCGTACAGCACCGGCCCCGACAACGAAATGCTGCTCGACCCGCAAAAGACGATGACGTATGCCGACGGCAAGATGGTGCCGGTGGGCGCGGATTCGTCGCTGAAGTCGTGGAAGGGCGACCAGTGGAAGCTCGGCGGCGGCACCACGTGGGGCTGGTATGCGTGGGACCCGAAGCTGAACCTTGTCTACTACGGCACCGGCAATCCGGGCACGTGGAACCCGACGCAACGCCCGGGCGACAACAAGTGGTCGATGTCGATCTTCGCGCGCGACCTGAATACCGGCATGGCCCGCTGGGTCTACCAGATGACCCCGCACGACGAATGGGACTATGACGGCGTCAACGAGATGATCCTGTCGGACCTCACCATCGACGGCAAGAAGGTGCCCGCGATCGTTCACTTCGACCGCAACGGCTTCAGCTATACGCTCAATCGCGAAACCGGCCAGCTGCTGGTCGCGCAGAAGTACGACCCGGCGGTGAACTGGGCCGATCGCGTCGATCTGCATAGCGGCCTGCCGATTCGCAACGCGGCGTACTCGACCCAGGCGGCAGGTTCCGACCACAACGTGAAGGGCATCTGTCCGGCCGCGCTCGGCTCGAAAGACCAGCAACCGGCCGCGTTCGATCCGAACACGAACATGTTCCTCGTGCCGACCAACCATGTCTGCATGGACTACGAACCGTTCGACGTCGATTATGTGTCAGGCCAGCCGTATGTCGGCGCGACGCTGTCGATGTATCCGGGCCCGAACGAGAACAATGCGATGGGCAACTTCATCGCGTGGGACGCGAGCAAGGGCAAGATCCTCTACTCGAAGCCGGAGAAGTTCTCGGTATGGTCGGGCGTGCTCGCCACCGGCGGCGGCATCGCCTTCTACGGCACGCTCGAAGGCTACCTGAAGGCGGTCCGCATCAAGGACGGCAAGGAACTGTGGCGCTTCAAGACGCCGTCGGGAATCATCGGCAACGTCTTCACCTACGAGTACCAGGGCAAGCAGTATGTCGGCGTGTACTCGGGCATCGGCGGCTGGGCCGGCATCGGCATGGCGGCCGGTCTGGAAAAGTCGAACGAAGGTCTCGGCGCGGTCGGCGGCTATCGTGAGCTGGCGAAGTACACGGCGCTCGGCGGCACGCTGTTCGTGTTCGCGATTCCTAACGAAAAGAGCTGAATGAGGCGTTGAACGAGCGGGGCCATCTGCACGGGCACGGCCGGCGCATGGGTTGCATTCGATACAGTGCGCCGGCCGTTTCGTCAGCCTCGCTGGACCCACGCCGCTGGATTCACGCCGCCGGATCCACGCATTACCCCGCGCGCCCCGTTTGCGGATGAGTCGATGAAACCGGGGGCGCGCTCAACTAGGAGACAGATGCATGAAAGGCCGATCAATCCTGTTGCTCGCGGCGCTGCCCGCCGCGTTCGTTCTGCTGCCCGCCGGATACGCCCAGAACAATGCCCCGAGTGCGCAGCAGGTTGCGTACAAGGTGGTCGACGGCAACAAGGTCGACAGCGCGACGCTGCTGGGATGGAAAACCTGGCGCGCGCTCGCTTGCGAACGCTGCCACGGCGCGCAGCAACAGGGCATGGTCGGGCCGTCGCTGATCGACGCGTTCAAGACGCTCGACAAGGACGAGTTTCACCGCACGGTGTTCGGCGGACGGGTGGCCAAGGGCATGCCCGATTTCAGTTCGAGCCAGATGATGCAGAAGAACTGGGAAAACCTGTATGCGTATCTGAAGGGTCGCTCCGATGGGCAGATCAAGCCGGGCGATCTGCAAGCCATCGACGCCAAATAACGCGTGGCGCTGTCATTCTTCCGGAGGCTCACGATGCGTGATAAGAGAAGCATGTCCGTGCATGTCGCCGTTATCGCCGGCGCGCTCTGTTGCGCGGCGCTCGCCAGCGCCGCGGTCCGGGCGGACGGCCCGGCGCTGCCGAACAACGACGGCGCGGACGGCGTGCTCAGAGTGTGCGCGGACCCGAACAACATGCCGTTGTCGAACAACAAGGGCGAGGGCTACGAGAACCGCATCGCAAGCCAGATGGCGAGCGATTTCGGCTACAAGCTCGAATACACGTATTTTCCGCAGCGCATGGGCTTCGTGCGCCATACGCTGCGCGAGAAGGAGGAGGGCAGCGAGCGCTTCAAGTGCGACCTGATCATCGGCGTGCCGAAGGGCTACGACATGACCTCGACGACGCAGCCGTATCTGCGCTCGACCTATGCGATGGTGCTGCCGAACCGTCCCGAGTTCGCGAACATCAAGACACCTGACGATCTGCTCAAGCTGCCGCCCGACGTGCTGCACAAGCTGCGCTTCGGCATCTTTACGCAGACGCCGGCCGTGGACTGGCTGCTCGGCCATAACCTGATCGACCAGGCCGTGTCGTACCGCGTGCAAAGCGGCGATCCGGCCGAATACCCGGGGCAGATGATCGAGCAGGACCTGCGCGCGGGCAACGTCGACGTGGTGTTCCTGTGGGGGCCGATTGCCGGCTACTTTGCGAAGCGCGCCGGCGATTCAGTCCGGCTCGTGCCGTTCCCGGCGGGGCCCGGCATCCGCTTCGACTATACGATCTCGATGGGCGTGCGTTACGGCGAGAAGGCATGGAAGGACAAGGTGGATCAATGGATCGGCGCGAATCACGAGAAGATCGACGGCATCCTCGCCACCTACGAGGTGCCGATGCTCAAACCGGTCGACGTGCCGGCGCCGAAGCCGGGCGACGCGACCCAGTGAGGCCGCCGCGGCGCGCGTGGCTGCGCGCGCTCGGCGCCGTGGCGCTGGGGATGGCGGGGGTGCTGGCGGTCATGCCGTCCGCGGCATGGGCGGCGGCCGGCGACGACATCACGCCGGCCGAGCGTCTGATCTTCCTGACCGATCATCTGCATGGCGTCGCCGCGCAGACCGAACTCGATTACGCGCTGATCGATTCCAGGCAGCCGTCGCATAGCGCCGACACCATCAAGGTGCTCGTGGTGAGCGAGGACAACGCGAAGGGCGACGCGCAGGTCTCGGACCATAGCGGCAGCGTCGCGTTGCCGATCGGCGGGCTGCAGTGCAATCCGGCGATCATCTATTTTCTGGAGCACGACATCGCGGAGATGCAGGGCCTGACAGGCGGCCAGCGCCGCTATTTCCAGCAGCGCCTGCGCCTTGCACTCGCGGCGGGGCCGCGCATCGAGACCGTGCCGGGCGAGGTCGGCGGCAAGCCGGTCCGAGCGCGGCGCATCGTCGTGCAGCCTTATCTGAACGATCCGAACGCCGAGCGTTTCGCGCAATACACCGGAAAGCGCTACACGTTCCTGCTCGCCGACGACGTGCCCGGCCAGGTCATGCAGATTCGCACCGACGTGCCGGGGCCGAACAACGACTTCGCGCATCCGGCGCACACGGAGACGCTGAGCTTCCAGTCGGTGCTGCGCAAGTTGCCGCCGGGGCAGGCGCCGGTCAAGCCGTCGAACGCGCCGAGGGCGAGCCGTTGAACGGGTACGGCACGCGCCGCTGCGTTGCCGCGTGATCGTGCTGTACGCGTGCCGGGCGGGTTCGCATGCGCATGTGTGTTCGCACGTGCTCACGCGTTTGCCTGTGCTTACGCATGCATGCGCGGTTCGCGGCGTTTTTCCGCCACCACCCTCACCCCGTTTGATCCTCGCATTGGAGCCTACGCATGCTGATCGACACCAAGGACTACACACCGAAGCTGATGGCGGCCATCGGCCAACTCGGCACCGCCACGCCGGCCACCCTGGCGGGCTACCAGGCGCTCGACGGCGCCGCCGCCAAGGGCGGCAAGCTCGATGCGAAAACGCGCGAGCTGATCTCGCTCGCGGTCGCCGTGACGACCCGTTGCGACGGCTGCATCGCCGTGCATAGCGCGGCGGCCGCGCGCGCCGGGGCGAGCCGCGAAGAGGTGGCCGAAGCGCTCTCGGTGGCGATCGCCATGAATGCGGGCGCGGCGCTCGTCTATTCGGCGCGCGCGCTCGACGCGTTCGGCCAGCAGAGCGGCTAGTTCCGATGCCGGGCGGGCGCTTCGCGACGAACCGGGTCAAGCTGAATTTCATTCGCACGCTGACCCTGCGGCAGTTGCAGATTTTCGTCGTGGCGAGCCGCTACACGAGTTTCGCGCGCGCGGCCGAGGAACTGCATCTGACGCAGCCGGCCGTGTCGATGCAGATCCGCCAACTCGAGGACGCGGTCGGGCTGCGTCTGTTTGAACGCGTCGCGCGCAAGCTCACGCTCACCGAGGCGGGCGAGGTGCTCACGCATCGCGCGAGCCGCATCCTCGGCGAAATCAAGGACGCCGAAGACGCGATGATGTCGCTCAAGCAGGCCGACAGCGGCTCGATCAACGTCGGCATCGTCAGTTCCGCCACCTACTTCGCGCCGAAACTGCTCGCGCTCTATTCGCATCTGTACCCGAAGGTCGACGTGCACTTTTCGGTCGGCAATCGCGATGCGCTGCTGCGGCTTCTACAGGACAACGCGATCGACCTCGCGATCATGGGCCGTCCGCCGCCCGAACTCGACACGACCACGGAGCCGCTCGCGAGCCATCCGCAGGTCGTGATCGCGCCGCTCGATCATCCCTTGTGCGGCGCGCGCCGTTTCGATCTTCAGGAGCTGCGCGGCGATACGTTCCTGCTGCGCGAACCGGGCTCGGGCACGCGCATGGCCGCCGAGACGATGTTTCGCCAGCACCTCTTCACGCCCGCGAAGGTCGTTACGCTCGGCAGCAACGAAACGATCAAGCAGGCGGTGATGGCGGGCATGGGCGTGAGCCTGATCTCGCTGCATACGCTGCTGCTCGAACTGCGCACCGGCGAGATCGCGCTGCTCGACGTGAACGGCACACCCATCGAGCGCACCTGGCAGATCGTGCATCTGCGCACGAAGCCGCTTTCGCCGACC
This sequence comes from Paraburkholderia sp. Cy-641, assembly GCF_011752945.1. Classification (NCBI taxonomy): domain Bacteria; kingdom Pseudomonadati; phylum Pseudomonadota; class Betaproteobacteria; order Burkholderiales; family Burkholderiaceae; genus Paraburkholderia; species Paraburkholderia sp. Cy-641. Next base: position 83,379 of record NZ_VWWM01000037.1, on the reverse strand, counting down.
ACGACGATGTTCCGCCAGTTTCTGCTCGACCATGCGGCGACGCATCTGGAGCGCGAGTACGCGGAATTCGCGAACCGGTTGGCGAAGCCCGCGGCCGGCACGGGGCGGGGATAGGTGCCGGCTTCGTTCAGCGTGTATGAGCTTCACGTGCGCCGCTATCGCCGATGGCACAGTGTGTACCCGCATGCCGTGACAGGCTGACAAGTATTCCTGACAAATATTCGCAAGCGACATACCTCGTGCCGCGCATGGGCGCGATCGGCACAAACCGTGCTTGACCCGATGCCGGCGAGCCGCGAGTGCGGCTCGCGGCGCAGGCCGGCAGGATCGCGAACAGTTACACGCACAGGCACGCGAGCAAGGCCTGCGCGCAGGCACAGGCAAGCCCACCATCCACCCGGAGGAGATCGCAGCGATGAGTTCCGGCGAGCAGCTTCAGGACTGGCGCTCTCACGCCCAGCAGATCGAAAACGAAGTCGCCAAGGTCGTCATCGGCCAGCAGCAGACCCTGAGGCTCATCAACGTTGCGCTGTTCGCCCGGGGTCACGTGCTGCTCGAAGGCGGGGTCGGGGTCGGCAAGACCACGGTGTTGCGGGCGTTCGCGCACGTGGTCGGCGGCGAGTTCGAGCGCGTCGAAGGCACGATCGACCTGATGCCGGGCGACCTCGTCTATCACACCTATGTCGACGCCGACGGCAAGCCGCGCATCGAACCGGGCCCGCTCTTGCGGCACGGCGAGCAGTTGACCACCTTCTTCTTCAACGAGATCAACCGCGCGCGTCCGCAGGTGCAGTCGCTCCTGCTGCGCGCGATGGCCGAGCGTTCGGTGCTCGCGTTCGGCCGCGAGCACCGTTTTCCGCACATGACCGTGTTCGCGGACCGCAACAAGGTCGAGAAGGAAGAAACCTTCGAACTGGCTTCGGCCGCGCGCGACCGCTTCCTGTTCGAGCTGAACATGCCGACGCCCGCCGACGAGGACGCGCGGCGCGCGCTCGTATTCGACACGGCGTTTCATGACGTCGACCGCCTGCTCTCGCAACTGACGGCGTCGGTCGTGCCGTGGCAGCAGTTGAACGTGATCGGCGCGGCGATCCAGCAGGGCGTGCAGGCGAGCGAGGCGATCGAGCGCTACGTGCTCGACATCTGGCAGGCGACGGAAACGCCGCTGCGCTTCGGCATCACGCTCGACGGCGTCGACATGCAGCAACTGATTCTCGCGGGCGCGAGCCCGCGCGGCATGAGCGCGCTATTGCGCGCCGCGCGCGTGGTCGCATGGCTCGCGGGCCGCTCGCATCTGATACCGGAGGACATTCACGAAGTGCTGCTGCCGGCGCTCGGGCATCGCGTGTTCTTCACGCCGATCTACGAGTTGCGCCGCCAGGAACTCGCCGAGGCGCTGATCTTGCAGATCATGGCCAAGGTCGCGGTGCCGCGCTGAACGCACGGGCCCTGGAACCGATCCGGATCATGAACGGCACCGCGGAATTCCACTACCGTTTGCCGATACGCGCGGGCGGCGCGCGGCCCGGTTCGCATCAAGGCGCGAGCTTCGGCTCGGGGCAGCAGTTCGCGATGCACGGGCGGCTGTTCGACTATCCCGACCCGCGCCGTCTCGATCTGCGTGCGAGCCTGCGCGCGGCGCGCTCGGAATGGCTCGTGCGGGTCCATCTGCAACGCGTGGCGGTGCAGGTGATCGTGATCGTCGACGTCTCGGCGTCGATGCAGTTCGGCTCGCGTCAGACCAAGCTGCACGTGGCCGCCGATTTCGTCGAGGCGCTCGGCTACAGCGCGTTTCGCGTCGGCGACCGGCTCGGCATGCTCGCGTTCGATGCGAGCGAGCGCGACGATCTCTTCGTGCCCGCGCGCAATGGCCGCGGCATGGGCCATCTGCTCGCGACGATGCTGCGCGGGTGTACGAGCCATGCGGCCGGGCGCGGCGCGCTCGAAGGGTTGCACCGCTGCGTGACGCGTCTTGCCGGCCGTCAGGCGCTCGTGTTCGTGGTGTCCGACTTTCATTGGCCGCTCGCGCAACTGTCGCCGGTGCTCGACATGCTCGTGCATGCCTGCGTGGTGCCGATGGTCGTGTGGGACGAGGCGGAGATCGCACCGCCGCGTCATGCGTCGCTGCTGGCCGTCAACGATGCCGAGTCGGGCGAGGAGCGCATGGTGTGGCTGCGCGGCGATATGCGCGAGCGCTGGCGCGATGGGGTCGCGCGCCGCCGAGAGGAACTGGCCGGCGTGTTCGGCGCGCGCGGCATCCGGCCGTTCTATGTCGAAGGCGGGTTCGATCCCGAAGCGATGTCGCGCTACTTTCTGGAGATGACGGCATGAGATCGTGCGGGCTTCGGCGTGCGCTTCGATGCGGCTTCATCCGTGCGTTGAAGGAGCCGGCGCGGCGCGCGTCGCGGCTGGTGGCAGCCGGTGTTGCAAGTGTTGCATGTGCTGTGTTTGCCGTGTATGCCGCGTTTGCGCTGAGCGGCAACGCGGCGACGGCCGCCACTGCCACGACCGCCACGACCGCGACCGTCATCGCCACCGTGCAGGAACCCCGCGCATTCGGCTACGTACTCGGCGACGTGCTGACGCAACGCGTGCTATTGCAGGCCAACGGCCAGGACCTCGGCGTGGTCACGCCGCCTTCGGTCGGCCGCACCGGTCTCTGGCTCGAACGCCGGCCCGTGTCGCTCGAAACCGATGCGGACGGCCGCCAGTGGATGGTGATCGCGTATCAGGTCGTCAACGCGCCGCAGACGCTCACGCAAATCGCGCTGCCCGCGTTGACGCTGAGTTCGGCCGCCGGCACGCAACTGCAGGTGGCCGAATGGCCCGCGAGCATCGGCCCGCTGACGCCCGCGAATCCGTTTGCCGGCGGCGATCTGCTGCCGTTGCGGCCCGATCGCGCGGCACCCTTGCCGACGACGGCCGGCCTGCGCCGCCAGATCGCGTGGGCGCTCGGTCTGTTGCTGGCGACGCTGCTTGCGTGGGCTGGCTGGTGGGGTTGGCGCAATCGCCGCGAGTCGGCGCGGCTGCCGTTCGCGCGCGCATGGCGGCGCATGCAGGGACTCGCGGACCCGCAGGCGGCGGCTTCGAGCGATGCCTGGTTCTGTCTGCATCAGGCGCTCAACGAAACGGCCGGGCAGGTCGTGCATGCGGGCTCGCTGCCTGGCCTCTTCGCGCGCGCGCCGCATCTGCAACCGCTGCGCGCGCAGCTCGAACGCTTCTATCAGGTGTCGGCGGAGCGCTTTTTCGCGCCCGCGCCGCCTGCCGCCGAGTTTCCGTTGCAGGCGCTGTGCCGCGCGCTGTATCGGGCCGAACGGCGCCATCAGCGATGACCATGGCGCTCGATTTCGACTTCCCCTGGCTGCTGGTTTTGCTGCCGCTCGCCGTGCTGCCGTTGCTGCCGCGGCGCAGCGATACGCTCGTGTTTTCGAGCGTCGCATGGCTGCCGGTCGATCGCGTCGGGCGTTGGGCCGGCTGGCTCGCGCGCGCTTTCGGCGTGCTTGCGATCGCGGCGATCGTGGTCGGGCTCGCCGGGCCGGGACGCTCGCAACTGCAGGTGCAGCGCACCGGCAGCGGCGCGCAGATCCTGATCCTGATGGACCGCAGCGCGAGCATGGACGAGCCGATGGGCAGCAAGGGCGTCGAGTCGCCGCGCGGCGAGTCGAAGAACAAGGTGGCGCGCGCCTCGCTGACGAGCTTTATCGGGCAGCGTCCCAACGACCGGCTCGCGTTCATGATGTTCGGTACGAGCCCGATTCTCGCGATGCCGTTCACGTACAACCATCGCGTGATCGAGCAGGCGGTTGCCGCGACCGCGATCGGCCGCGGCATGCCGGATACGCAGCTCGATCGCGGCATGCTCGCGGCCATCGCCCAGTTCGAGGGCCGGCCCACCTCGGGGCGCCGCGCGATCGTGCTCGTTTCCGATGGCGGCGCGCGGCTCGACGAAACCGTGCAGCGGCGCATTCGCGAGGGCCTGCAACGCAACCAGCTTGCGCTGTACTTCATCTATCTGCGCAGCAGCGTGTTCAGCCCCGATCTGAATGCGCGGCTGCCCGCCGGCGAGTCGTCGGCGGAAGCGGAGTTGCATCGCTATTTCCTTTCGCTCAAGACGCCTTACCGGCTGTTTCAGGCCGAGGACGCGAAGGGCATGATGGCGGCCATCGCCGAGATCAACCGGCAGCAGAACGCGCCGACGACGTTTATCGAACATTTGCCGAGGCAGGACTGGAGTCCGTATTGCTTCGCGGTCGCGCTGGTGTGCGTGGCGGTTCTGGTCGGGCTGCGTCTCTTTCAGGTCAGGAGCTGGGCATGAAACGCGGATGGATTCACGCCGCGTTCGGCACTGTCGCGATCTGCTGTGCCGCGTGGGCCGCGTATGGCGGCATGCGGCTTCGGCATGCCGGGCAGGTCGAGCGGGCGATCGCGGCTGTGACGCAGGCGCCGGGCGTCGCGCAGGCCGCGAATGCGGGCGCGGATGGCGGCCGTGGCGGCCGAGGCGGTGATGAGCCGCCGCAGGTGCAGCTCGCGCGTGCGATGGCGCTCTCGAAAGCGGGCGCCTACGACGCGGCGGGACGGCTCTACAACGGCCTGATCCACGAGGGGCGGCTCGACGGGATCGGTCTTGCGGCGCTGTTCGATCTCGGCAATATGTATCTGCGCGAAGGCAGCGGTGGCGACGGCGAGGCGCGCGTGGTCAGGTCGCTGGCGATGATCGGCGAGGCGAAGGCGCGCTACCGGATGGCGCTGCGCGCCGCGCCCGACGACTGGGATGTGCGCTACAACCTCGAACGCGCGCTCTGGCTCGCACCGGAGACGCAGTCCGCGCCCACGCTGCCCGATGTGAAAGAGCAGCACAACATCAAGCTGCGCGACCCGCAGAGCCAGGATTTGCCATGAGCGGCGCCATGCGCGAGCGCGGTTTCGCGAGACTGCGCCACGGCCTGACGCCGCTCGCGCTCGTCGCGCTGATCGCGGCGGTGGCGATGCCGGACGTGACGCTGCCGCGCGCCGCGTTCAGCTATATCGTGACGTTCGACATCACGCAGAGCATGAATGTCGAGGACGTCAGCCTGAACGGCGAACCGGTGAGCCGACTGAGGTTCGCGCAGGCCGCGATGCGCGACGCGCTCGGCCGCCTGCCGTGCGGCTCGAAGATCGGCTGGAGCGTGTTCACGGGGCAGCGCAGTTTGTTGTTGCTGCCGCCCGTCGAGGTGTGCGCGAACTATGACGCACTGCTTGTCTCGCTCGACGGTATCGACGGGCGCATGCGCTGGACCAACTGGAGCCGTATTGCCGAAGGCGGCGTTTACTCGGCCGTGCGTGTCGCCCAGGACGTCGGCGAAAACGCGGCGATCGTTTTCGTGACCGACGGGCAGGAAGCGCCGCCCGTGTCGGCATCGCGCGCGTTGATGCCGGGTATCAATCCCGCGCGCATCCGGGGCTGGCTGATCGGCGTGGGCGGCGATCAGCCGGCGGCGATTCCGAAGAGCGACGCCGACGGCAACCGCATCGGCTACTGGCAGGCCGACGACGTGATCCAGGTGCCGGACACGCCGGGGGCCGCCACGAACGCGCAGACGCACGAGGAGTTGTCCGAACTGCGCGGCCAGTATCTGGCGTCGGTGGCCGGGCAAACGGGCCTCGACTATCACCGGCTTTGGACTACGGCTTCGTTGGGCGATGCGCTGCTCGACCCGCGCTTCGCCCGCCGCGAACCGGTGCCGAGCGATTTGCGCTGGATTCCGGCGCTCCTCGCGTTGGTGCTGCTGGTCGTGCGGTTCGTGCCCGATGTGGCCTGGCAACGGCTGCGCGCGGGCCGTCAACGCATCGGGACGACCGTTTGGCGCTTTGGGGCGGCAGCGGGGGCGCGCAAGCCTCGGGTTGAATGAGCACTGTGCTGCGCTGCGCTGAGTGCCGCGCTGAACGTCGCGCGCGACACCTGTCGTTCGGCATGGGTGGGACCACGCGGCCGTGCTTACGCAGCCTGCTTCACGCGCTGCTTCTCTTCGAGTTCACGCACGAGCGGCAGCACGCGTTTGCCGAAGTACTCCACTTCCTCGATAAAGTGCAGAAAGCCGGCGAGCACGAGATCGACGCCGACCGACTTCAGTTCGACGATGCGCTCGGCAATCTGCTGCGGGGTGCCGATCAGATTCGTGCGGAAGCCGTCGTTGTATTGCACGAGGTCTTCGAAAGTGGATTTGGCCCAGTTGCCTTCGCCTTCGGGCGACGCCTTGCCCGCCTGCCGGACCGCATCGCCGAACGCATCGACCGCCTCGACGTGAGCATGGCGGATGATGTCGTCGAGCACGGCCCGCGCTTCTTCCTCGGTATCGCGTGCAATCACGAATGCGTTTACGCCGATGCGTACCGTGTGATGGTTTTTCGCCGCCTTCGCCTGAATGTCGTCGATCTGCGCCTTGAGGTTCTCCGGCGTGTTGCCGTTCGTGAAGTACCAGTCCGACACGCTCGCGGCGTTGTCGCGCGCGGCGCGCGAACTGCCGCCCTGGAAAATCTCGGGGTGCGGCTTCTGCACCGGCTTGGGACTCAGCGTGTACTGGTTGAAGCGATAGAAGTCGCCCTTGAACGTGAAGTTGTCCTGCGTCCAGATACCTTTGAGCGCTTCGATGAATTCGTGCGAGCGGCGATAGCGCTCGTCGTGTTCGAGCCACGGCTCGCCGATCGCGGTGAACTCGCCCTTGAACCAGCCGCTCACGACGTTGATGCCGATGCGGCCGTTCGAGATGTGATCGATCGTGGCGATCTGCTTGGCGACCACGGCCGGATTCCACGGGCCGGGCAGGATCGCCGCCAGCACCTTGAGCTTCGTGGTCGCGTGCAGCAAGGCCTGGCTGAACGATACCGACTCGTGCTGATACTCGGCGTTGTAGCCGGCCGTGAAGCGGATCTGGCTTAGCGCGTAGTCGAAGCCGGCCTGCTCGGCGGTTTGCGCGAGCTTCTGGTTGTATTCGAGGCGCCAGTCGGTGCGCTGCTCGATCGTGCTGACGACGAGGCCGCCGCTCACGTTGGGCACCCAGTAGGCGAACTTCACGGCGTCGTCATGCGAGAGGGAATGGCTCATGCGAATTACCTCATGAAGTGATGGAACGGTGCGGGCGGCGAGCGGTGCGTTGTGATGGATGGGATCGGACAGGACCTGTAAAGAGCCTGTCAGGAGCCGTGGGACCCGCGCCGACGATTGTTCAATGTAGCGAGCGGGCACGCCGAAGCGAACCAATAAAAGTTCAGAATCAAAGCAGGTTTGGCGCTATGGCGTGGGGCTGGGGTGAATAACGGGTGAGCAGCGGGTGAGGCTCGCGCGGCACGAGGCCGCCGCGTTGGGACGCGCGGCGCGGTTGCCGACGCTCCTGGCGGTAAAAAACGAACGCGCGCAAATGGCGCCGACGGCCCGCGACGCGTTGCAGCATCGGGTTTATCACTCCAGCAGATAACCGTATCGGATTTGCTTCGTTGGCTTTGCGTGCGCGGGCCGGTAAATTCGTCTGACTGAACGCGCCTTGGGGGCTTCGCTCCCCTGGTGTCCGCTGAACAGTTTCGACGACGAGCTTCCCGTGACGACTACCGCTTCCGCCGCGCGCGGCACCTTTGCTACCCCGACGGCCAGCGCCGCCGCCCGTTTCCATGCCGGCCAGCACATCGAGATTCGCGCGTTCGACGGCCCGCTCGGCGCCGAAGTGCTCGGTCTCGATCTCGCCCAGCCGCTTGCCGCCGACGACTTCGCGCGCATTCATCGCGCGCATCTCGAACACCACGTCCTCGTGTTTCGCGAGCAACGCATCACGCCCGAGCAGCAGATCGCCTTCAGCCGCCGCTTCGGTCCGCTGCAGATTCATGTGCTGCATCAGTTCGGGTTGCCGGGCCACCCCGAGGTGCTGGTGGTGTCGAACATCGTCGAGAACGGCAAGCCGATCGGCCTCGGCGACGCCGGCCACTACTGGCACTCCGATCTGTCGTACAAGGACAAGCCGAGCCTCGGCTCGCTGCTGCATGCGCAGGAGTTGCCCGCGGAAGGCGGCGACACGCTGTTCGCGAACATGCACCTCGCGTGGGACACGTTGCCCGCGCATCTGCGTGAGGCGGTAGAAGGGTGCACGGCCGAACACACCTACCTCGCGAAATACGCGGAATTGCAGCAGCGCAGCCCGTGGCGGCCAAATCTGTCCGCCGAGCAGATCGCCCAGGTGAAGCCGGTCGTGCATCCGATCGTGCGCACGCATCCGGAAACGGGGCGCAAGGCGCTGTTCGTCAGCGAGCATTTCACGACGCGCGTCATCGGCATGCCCGAAGACGAGAGCGAAGCCTTGCTCGCGGAACTGTTCGCGCACAGCGTGCGCCCCGAGCATCTGTACCGGCATCGCTGGGCCGAGCACGACATGGTGTTCTGGGACAACCGCTCGCTCATGCATCTCGCGGCCGGCACGCCCGATCATCTGCGCCGCAAGCTGTATCGCACGACGATCGAGGGCGATGCGCCGTTCTGAGCGTCACGTCTTTCATCACCCCAACACCGATCGCACCGCACGCCGACTGGAGTTTCAATGCCGTTCCGTTTTCGTTCGACCGCCGCGCGGCCGTCGTTTGCCCGCCGTTGCACGGCGCTATTGCTGAGCCTGTCGATGGGCGCCGCGGGTTTTGCCACGGGTCTTGCCGCGAGTTTCTCTGTGTCTGCGCCCGCGCATGCCGAAGGCCGGATTCGTGTCGCCGAGCAGTTCGGCATCGTTTATCTGCTGCTCAACGTGGCGCGCGACCAGCAGTTCGTCGAGAAGGAAGGGCGCAAGGAAGGGCTCGACATCAAGGTCGACTGGGTCCAGCTCTCGGGCGGCTCGGCGATCAACGACGCGCTGCTGTCGGGCGCGGTCGATATCGCCGGGGCCGGCGTCGGCCCGTTGCTGACGATCTGGGACCGCACGCGCGGCCGGCAGAACGTGAAGGGCGTCGCGTCGCTCGGCAATCTGCCGTACTACCTCGTGAGCAACAACCCCAACGTGAAGACGATTGCCGATTTCACGGAGAAGGACCGCATCGCATTGCCGGCCGTGAACGTTTCCGTGCAAGCGCGCGTGCTGCAATACGCGGCGGCCAAACGGTGGGGCGACAAGGACTACAACCGGCTCGACCCCTACACGCAGGCGTTGCCGCATCCCGACGCGGCCGCGGCGATCATCGCGGGCGGCACGGAAATAACGGGGCATTTCGGCAACCCGCCGTTTCAGGAGCAGGAACTGGCCGGCAATCCGAAGGCGCATATCGTGCTCAATTCGTACGACGTGCTCGGCGGGCCGAGTTCGGCAACGGTGCTCTACGCTACCGAGAAATTCCGCAACGGGAATCCGAAGACGTATCGCGCGTTCGTCGCCGCGTTGGCCGACGCCGCGCAATTCATCAACGCGAATCCGCAAGCCGCGGCCGATATCTATATCCGCACGAACCAGTCGAAGATCGATCGCAATCTGCTCGTGAAGATCATCGCGAATCCGCAGGTGCAGTTCAAGGTCGCGCCGCAGAACACGTTCGGGCTCGCGCAGTTCATGCATCGCGTCGGCGTTATCAAGAACGAACCGGTTTCCTGGAAGGACTATTTCTTCGACGATCCGGCGACGGCCGCCGGAAGTTGAATCGAGGTTGAATATGAAATCAGGCACGACACTGCTTATCGATCCGACGCTCTCGCAGGGGGGGCTCTGATGGCGGCCAATCCTACCCTGCTGTTTCCCGAGCACGCCGCGCCGGCGGCGCCGGCGACCAGCGGCAAGCTGCTCACGGTCGAAAACGTGAGCCTCGAATACCGCACGCGCGAGCGGCTCGTGCGCGCGACCCACGACGTGAGCTTCGACGTCTACGGCGGCGACCGCTTCGTGCTGCTGGGGCCGTCCGGCTGCGGCAAGTCCACGCTGCTCAAGGCGGTGGCCGGCTTTATCGAGCCGAGCGCGGGTGCGATCACGCTCGACGGTCAACGCGTGCGCGGCCCCGGCGCCGATCGCCTCGTCGTGTTCCAGGAGTTCGATCAGTTGCCGCCGTGGAAGACGGTCGCGCAGAACGTCGCGTTTCCGCTGCGCGTCGCGCGGAAGCTCTCGAAAGCCGAAGCCCACGAGCGCGCGCTGCACTATCTCGACAAGGTCGGGCTCGCCGCGTTTGCGCAGGCTTATCCGCATACGTTGTCGGGCGGCATGAAGCAGCGCGTCGCGATTGCCCGCGCGCTCGCGATGCAGCCGCGCGTGCTGCTGATGGACGAACCGTTCGCCGCGCTCGATGCGCTCACGCGCCGCAAGATGCAGGAAGAACTGCTGCGGCTGTGGGAAGAGGTGAATTTCACGCTGCTGTTCGTCACGCATTCGATCGAAGAGGCGCTCGTGGTCGGCAACCGGATTCTGTTGTTGTCGCCGCATCCGGGCCGCGTGCGTGCCGAGCTCAATAGCCATCAGTATTCGCAGGACAGCTTCGGGCGTGCCGATTTTCAGCGCAGCGTCGCGCGCATTCATCACCTGCTGTTCGAGCAAACCGAAGCGACCGAACAGAACGAGACGACGGAGATCGTGCAATGAGTACGCCCGCTACGCTATGGCCGCCGGTTCGCGACGAATATGAGCGGCCGCTCGAATCGCTTGCACTGCCTGACTCGCTCGCGCCCGAAGCGCCGTTGTCGCCGGCAACGCGTCTGTTCGCGCAGGGCTGGTTGCGCAAGACGCTGATTGCGCTGGTGCTGATCGGCGCATGGGAAGTTGCCGCGCGCATCATCGACAACGATCTGCTGCTGCCGACCTTCGGCGCGACGTTCAGCGCATTCGTGCAGGGCGTGTGGTCGGGCGAACTGCTCGTGAAGACCGCGGTGTCGCTATCCGTGCTGCTGCGCGGCTATCTGCTCGGGGCCGCGCTCGCTTTCGTGCTTACGTCGCTCGCGGTGTCGACCCGCGTGGGGCGCGATCTGCTGTCGATGCTGACCGCGATGTTCAACCCGTTGCCGTCGATCGCCTTGCTGCCGCTCGCGTTGCTCTGGTTCGGCCTCGGCACCGGCAGCCTGCTGTTCGTGCTCGTGCATTCGGTGCTGTGGCCGCTCGCGCTCAATACGTACTCGGGCTTTCAGGCGGTGCCGGCCACGCTGCGCATGACCGGGCGCAACTATGGTTTGACGGGCATGCGCCACGTGCTGCTGATTCTGGTGCCGGCCGCCTTGCCGTCGATTCTGGCCGGCCTGCGCGTGGGCTGGGCGTTTGCATGGCGCACGCTGATCGCGGCCGAACTCGTGTTCGGCGCCAGCTCCGGCAGCGGCGGGCTCGGCTGGTACATCTTCCAGAATCGCAACGAGTTGTACACGGATCGTGTTTTCGCGGGGCTGGCCGCTGTGATCGTGATTGGTTTGCTGGTCGAGCATCTCGTGTTCGATACGCTCGAACGCGTGACAGTGCGGCGCTGGGGTGTGCAGCAGTAAGGGGCGCGCAGGGGGGCGGTGTGCCGTGAGTGGGCCGCGCGTCGGCGGCTTATTCTGCCGTCTTATGTCGCTGTCTTAGGCCACTGCCTACTGCCTCACGCCGCTATCTCACGCCGCCGCATAGCCCAGATGCGTCGCCGCCGTGCCCGCCAGTGCGAGCAGTTTGTCGTCGTCGGCGGGTTCGTCGGGGACCACGTACAGATCGGCGATATCGGTCACCGGATCGCTGAATGGCGTCGGACAACGGTGCTGCGAGACGAGAAAGTCGCTGATCGGCGACGCATCGGCCACGTCGAGAAACGTGCCGATGCTTGCCGCCGTCGTGCGCGGGTCTTCGATCACCCGGCGATACGACACGTTGAGCGCGCGGTCCGCGGGAATCTCGGCGAAGAAGCCGATGATCTCGTTCACGTATTGCTCCCAGACGCGGATGCCGTCTTCGATCGAGCCGATCCAGTGCTTGCGCAGCAGCGAATTGGCGACGTGGCGCGGATCGCGGTGAATATGAATGAAGCGCGCCTGCGGCAGCAATTCGCGTATCAAGCGCAGACACGACCCCGAACGCGGCAGACGTTCGATCGAACCGGCGCGTCCCGACAGCACGGTCGGATCGGCATAGGACGGATGCTTGTCGCCCCAGATCGGTGCAGTCATGCCGAGTTCTTCGCGATAGAAACGCTCGACCCACGGCCCCAGCGTGCGGCGGCAGAAATGGCGAAAGTGCTCGCGCTGGGCCACGCCGAGCAGATCGGGCCGAGTGCCGCCCGCTTCGAGCGTGTTCTTGAGCAACGCGAAAATCCGGCATTCGTTGGTCAATTGAATGAGTGGATGAACGTTGAGGACGGAGCAGAGAAAGGTCGTGCCGGATCGCGGCGAACCGACGATGAAAAGCGGGGCAGAGTCCATATGTCCTCCTGAGCATTCATCGTTCACAGCATACGCACGACAGATGGCGAGAACCTGACGCGGGCGTGACCGTTCTGAGCGGCTGCGCGTGCCGTTGTATGTATCTGCTGCGAGCAAGCGGCATACCATTGCGCCGTTCGCCGCGCACAAGGCGGCACGGGCAAATTTCCGGTTGCCCCCGGCTGCGCCTTGGACTACAAATTTAAGGTTATGCCCCCGCTTAACGGAGAAGGAGAGTGCCGCCATGGGAATGCGCCCCGATCCCACTTTTCATGCCTCGCCGAAACTCGCGATGGACGCGCCAGCGGAGGAATACGCCTACACGGCGTTGCTGAGTCCCGATTTTTCGCAGCCCGATGCGCTTGCCGTGATCGACGTGAAGCCCGGTTCGCCGACGTATAGCCAGGTCGTTCATACGGTGCAGGTGCCGTACAAGGGCGACGAGTTTCATCATTTCGGCTGGAACGCGTGTTCGTCCGCGCTTTCGCCGTTGACCGGCCATGCGTTTCTCGAACGGCGCTATCTGATCGTGCCGGGCATGCGTTCTTCGCGTATCTATATCGTCGATACGAAGCCGCATCCGACCCAGGCGAAGATCCACAAGATCATCGAGCCCGAGGAAATCTTCCGCAAGACCGGCTATTCGCGTCCGCACACCGTGCATTGCGGACCGGAAGGCATTTACGTCAGCACGCTCGGCGGCGCGGGCAAGGACGGCACCGAAGGGCCGCCGGGGATTTTTATCATCGACTGTCAGACGTTCGAGGTGCTCGGCCGCTGGGAGATCGAACGCGGTGCGCAGGAAAAGCACTACGATTTCTGGTGGAATCTGCCGCGCGACTATATGGTGTCGAGCGAATGGGCATTGCCGCCGCAATTCGAAAACGGCATCGTGCCGGAAGATCTGCTCGCGAATAAGTACGGACACCGCGTGCACTTCTGGGATCTGCGCGCGCGGCGCAACGTGCAGACGCTCGATCTCGGCGCGCATCATCAGATGGCGCTCGAAGTGCGGCCCGCGCACGATCCGAGCCGCGAGTACGGCTTTGTCGGCGTCGTGGTCGATACGACCAATCTCGAAGGTTCGATCTGGACGTGGTGGCGCGAAGGCGGGACATTCCACATCGAGAAGACCGCGACGATTCCGCCCGAACCCGCGCCCGCCGACGAATTGCCGCCGCTGCTGCGAGGCTTCGGCGCGGTGCCGCCGCTCGTCACCGACATCGATCTGTCCATCGACGACAAATTCCTCTACGTTGCCTGCTGGGGAACCGGCGAGATGCGCCAATACGACGTGAGCGAACCGCGCAAGCCGAAGCTGACGGGCTCGGTGCGTATCGGCGGAATCGAGCGGCGCACACCGCATCCGAACGGCAGGACGTTCGCGGGCGGACCGCAAATGGTCGAGATCAGTCGCGACGGCCAACGCGTCTATTGGACCAATTCGCTCTATTCGACGTGGGACGACCAGTTCTATCCCGACGGCGTGCCCGGCGTGCAGGTGATGGCGCACGCGGCGCCGAACGGCGGCCTCACGCTGTCCGACGACTACTGGGTCACGTTTCCCGACGGCTACCGCGCGCATCAGATCCGGCTCGAAGGCGGCGACTGTTCGACCGATTCGTTCTGCTACCCGTCGGTGGGCGTTTGAGCGGCGTCGTTTCGCCGCAAACCGGCCTGTGGCTGGCCGTCCTCGCGAGTGGTGTGTATCACGGGCTCAATCCCGCGATGGGGTGGCCGCTCGCCGTGTCGAATGCGTTAATGGAGCGGCGCATCAAGGCACTGTGGAGCGCGCTTGCCTATCTCGCCGTGGGGCACGTCCTCGCGATTCTGCTGATGATGCTGCCATTCGCGATGCTGCTCGGCGTGCTCGCGTGGCAGCATGAAATACAGGTTGGCGCGAGTGTGCTCGTGATCGGCTTCGGCATCGTTTTGCTGATTCGGCGCCGTCATCCGCGCGTGCTCGCGAGAATTCCGCCGTCGCGTCTTGCGCTCTGGTCGTTCGCGGTGGCGCTCGCGCATGGCGCCGGGCTCATGCTCGTGCCGATCTACCTCGGTCTGTGCCGTGCCGACGATCCCGACGCTGCGCATCGGGCCGCGCGAACGCTGATTGCAACGAGTCTACGCATGGCGGTATCGGTCTCCGTCATTCACGCGGCCGCGATGATGATGGCCGGCGGATCGCTCGCATGGCTCGTCTATCGTTACCTCGGGCTCAGATTCGTTTCGCGCAGCTGGTTCAATCTCGATGCGCTGTGGGCGTCGAGCCTGATTCTGGTTGGCGCGTTGTCGCTGCTCCTGAATATGGGCATGGACGGCATGCCCGGCGTGTCCGGTGTGTCGGGCATCGGCGGCTGAATCGATTCGGGCTACAGATCGAAGCCCATCTGTTCGCGGCCCAGCAACGTCAGGTCCGCAGCCGTTGCACGTCCGACGAAATCGGCTTCGAAATGGTCTGCCGGAAAGTCGGGCGGACTCGTGCCGTCACAAAAGCTCGCCAGTTGCCGCTTCAGATAGGCATCGTTCTTCGCGCACGACGGCGCCGACGCGATGTACATCACGTTGCTATAGCCCTTGCCGCGATGCGCGTCCTCGACCGCGTGAATCACGTCGCTGTGCCAGAAGACCGTGTCGCCGGCCTGCATCAGCGGAATCGACGAAAGGGCCTGAAATAGCGGCGCGTGGTATTCGGGTTTGATCGACAGCGCGCGGCCCGGCATCGCGCCGCAGAGGTCGTCGTCGGCGACGTCGTCCTGCAACGCGCGCAGCAGGATATAAGCCATCGCGTTCGCGATCGGTACGAGCTGAAGCGTGCCGTCGCCGGGACCTTGCGGCGTGAGCGCGGTCCAACCCTGGAAGGTACGGAACATCGAGCACACCGCGGGCGACGGAATTTCCTCGACCTCGGTTCGCCAGGCGGCATCGAACGGATCGTAGGCGCGCCAGTTGCCCGAGAACACATGCCGGTACACCTTGCGGAAATTCGCCTCGATCCAGCGCTCGACCGAACCGCCGTCGCAATGCGCGGACAGTCCCAGCGATGCCGAGCCGGGCGGCCGGCGGCGCAGACGGTCCGCGTAAACGGGCACGCGCTCAGGGTCGAAATGCACGCGGCCTTCGCTTTCGCTGCGCCATAGGCGGTTCAGAAACACGCGCGCCTGCGTGAGCGCGGGAGACTGCCGCGCGAGTACCTGCGGCTTCGACCAGTACACGCCGTAAATCTGCGGCTTGCTCGAAGCGAGTTGGCCGAAGTACTTGTCTTCCGCGCGGTTGAGCAGCTTCGCATCGAGGTTGTTGCTCTCGACGTAGTGAGCGATATCTCGATCCCATTGCTCGACGAGTTCGCGCTTGAACACCTGGCGAATCACGCACGCGCCGCGCGCTTTGACGAGTGAGATCTGGTCGGCGCTCACGCGATTCGCCGCGATGTCCGCGAAGCGGATCTCGGGAATCACGGCTTCGCCGCGTTCGCGCAGCGCCGCGATCTGTTGCGCTTCGCGGGTCATCGCCGCTTCGACTTCGGCGAATACCTCGCGGTAATTGGGCAGCCTGTCGCGCAGTTCCCGTTTGGCTTTTCCGATGGCTGCCGGCAGGTCGTCAATCTGTAATGCCATGGCGTCGTCTCCTTTATCGATGGTGATGGCGATGTCGAAAGCGTACTGCGGCGCCGCTCATGCCAGTGATATGATCGGGCCAATCTTTTTGCGAATCCGGTCATGAAGGCAGCCTACGAGCACGTCGATTTCGGTGCGAGCTGTTCGGTGCGGGTGTACCACCGGCGTCTGCCGCGAATCCCGTTCGAATGGCACCATCACCCGGAGTACGAACTGACACTAACGATGAACAGTCGCGGCAAACGGTTCATCGGCGATTCGGTGGCCGTGTACGGCGACGACGATCTCGTGCTCGTGCCGCCGAATCTGCCGCATACGTGGGCGTCGAATCGTTCGATCGATGCAGCGGCGCCGCAGGTCGCAATCGTGATCTGGTTCGACGGCGCCTGGGTACGCCGTCTCGCCGACGTCTGTCCCGAGTACAACGGTTTGTGCAATCTGCTGCGGCGCGCGGCCTGCGGGCTCGCTTTTGAAAACGGCGCGGGAACGCGTTTGCGCGGCGAACTCGAGCGGCTGCTGTCGGCCGATCCGCGCGAACGTCTGAAGGCCGTGCTCGACGTGCTGGACTGGCTCGCGCAAACGCCGGGGGCGCCGCTCGCGTCGCCGGGTGCATTCGATGCGCATACGGGTGCGCCGTCCGGTTATCAGCCCGATCAGCTCAATCGCGTGCTGGCGCTGATCGACACGCAGTTCGCGCATCCGTTGCGGCTGGCGACGCTGGCAAAAGCATCGGGTCTCTCGGAGCGTTCGCTGACGCGCCACCTCACACAGCATCTCGGCGAGAGCGTGGGGCGCTATATCACGCGCGTGCGGATCGGTCATGCATGTCGGCTGCTGACCGGCACGGGCTTGCCGGTCTCGGTGATCGCGACACGCTCGGGATTTGCGAACGTCGCCAATTTCAACCGACAGTTCAAGACAGCGAAGGCACTGACACCGGCCGCATACCGGCAGCAATTCACGGGAACACGGCAGGCGGAAGACGAAACCGTGCCGCCGCTGACGGAGCGTTCGCCGTCGTTGAGTACAGGGCGACGGGAGGCAAGGCGTGGCCGATAGCAGACGGTATGGGCCGGCAGCGTAACTGCTGGCCCTATGAAGCGAGCTTGCCGCCCGCGTTCGTTTCAGGTAAATGATGCAAACCCGCATTGGCCATTACTGGCATGCCTTACCATCCCGTTCGAATGGATTCGACGACCGCCACTGCTGCACCGAATTTCGACGTTCACCTGCTCGACGTGCCACGTGCGCGCGCAGCCGGTATCGAAGTCTTCTGTCTTACGTTCGACTTTGACGCGACGCTCGACCACCCCTGTTTCGCCGTGCTTTCCGCCGACGAGCGCGCGAAAGCCGTGCGTTTCCAGCGCCACGAAGATACGCTGCGCCATGCGGCGACACGCGTCGTATTGCGCCGCCTGCTCGCCGAAAGAACCGGCGTGGCGGCTGCTGAATTGCGTTTCGAGCGGGATGCCGCGGGCCGGCCGCGACTCGTGCCGGCTCAGGAGCCGCAGCCCGACTTCAACGTATCGCATTCAGGCCGGCATGCCTTGATCGCGATTGCCGCGCGGGGCAGGGTCGGTGTCGACATCGAGGTCGCGCGCACGGACATGAACTGGCAGGCGCTGGTGCCCGCGGTATTCGCGCCCGGCGACGAGGCGTGCGTGGCGGCGTTGCCGGTGGAGCAGCGGGGCGATGCGTTCTTCAGCGTCTGGACCGCGAAGGAAGCGTTGTTGAAAGCGCTTGGCGTCGGCATCGGCGATGGCATGACGTGGTTTTCGGTGCTCGGCGACGCACGGCATGAGCCGCGTGTCGAGGTCAGCGATGCGAGCGCGCGTAGGGCAAGCCTGATTACCGGGCTCGATGCGGTTTGGCTTGCCGTGTCGCCAGGTTATTGCGGCTGTATCGCATGGTCGCGCGATGTCGCTGCACGTTCCGGGTGAACGCTCTGTGTGAGTACTCGGGGTAAGCGCGACGCGCATTGCATGAATAGCAACAGCACACTCGCGCGTTACGGCGCCAGCTCTTTACCGTCGCGCTGTGCATTGGCCGTGCTGAACAACTGCTTCAGCCTCGCGTTGACGGCAATCAGTTCCTGCACGGGCGCGGCCGCGAGTTGCTGATCGAAGAGCGTGAGCACCTGGCCGAGCAGGGCATAGGCATCGCTATCGACGGCACAGACGCCTGTTTCGAGTCCCGCCTGACGGCAACGCAAAATGACGCTTTCGGCGTCGCGAAACAGATCGGGCATCGCGGCGCCATAGCCGCGTTGATTGAGCAGCATCGTCATATAGATGGCTTGCGCCATGCTGCCGACGTGATACTGATTGCCGACGCCGCTGCGCAATGCTTCGAGCGTCATGTGATAGTCGAGCGAGATTTCGCCCGCTTTGGCCGGCACGATCGGCTGCAGCATCGCCTTCGAGCGCGACGGGGCCGATTTCGCGTGTGCTTCGTGAGGAGGGCTCGCTTTTCTGGCCATAAGCTCACTGACGCGGCCGGCTCGCGCCGGGCCGCGACATCATCTGGAACCTGATGAAGTGTCCATTGAAGCGGGACACGCTCACGCCGCGTGAAATGCGCTGCCGTTTCCGTTAGCTCATATGCAGACCGCCGTTCAGCGAGAAGTCGGCACCCGTCGCGAAGCCCGCGCTTTCCGAGGCGATCCACGCGACGATCGAGGCGATTTCTTCCGGTTCGCCGAGGCGCTTGACCGGAATGCTCTCGACGATCTTCGCGAGTACTTCGGGCTTGACCGCGCGCACCATGTCCGTGCCGATATAGCCGGGCGATACGGTGTTGACCGTCACGCCCTTGGTTGCGACTTCCTGCGCCAATGCCATCGAGAAGCCGTGAATGCCGGCTTTCGCGGTGGAATAGTTGGTTTGCCCGAACTGGCCTTTCTGGCCGTTGACCGACGAGATGTTGATGATGCGGCCCCAGCCTCGCTCGACCATGCTGTCGATGACCTGCTTGGTCACGTTGAACAGGCTCGTGAGATTGGTGTCGATCACCGTGTTCCAGTCTTCATGCGTCATCTTGCGGAATACGCCGTCGCGCGTAATACCCGCGTTATTGACGAGCACGTCGACTTCGCCGACTTCCTTCTTGACCTTTTCGAACGCTTTCGCGGTGGATTCCCAATCGGCGACGTTACCTTCCGATGCGACGAAGTTATAACCTAGCGCTTTCTGTTCTTCGAGCCATCGGGTCTTGCGTGCCGAATTCGGGCCGCAGCCCGCGATGACCGTGTAATTTTCCTTGTGCAGGCGCTGGCAGATTGCGGTACCGATACCGCCCATGCCGCCGGTTACGTAGGCAATACGATTTGCCATAAGTCCTCCTTCTTTCTGGGGTGGTGTGCAGCGAGTCGATTCGGAGGATGGGGATATTATTGGCAGCCGCCCGCAGGCCGGACGATGGGCATTTTTACCTACGGGTTAACTGCCAATCGCACGGCCGGAGCGCGGCTCGATCCTGTCATTAATGTGACATTGGCGGTGACACCGGCGGTGCCCTCAGCAGCCTCATCGGCATGGCTTTCAACTGTAATGAAACGGTGTCCGGACCGGGCGCAGGGGGATGCGCATCGCGGCACAAGGAAATCAGGCGTTGCTTAACTCGCTTTACATGCCAGCGCGCGCGCTGTAATTTCGTGCATCTGCTTCCTCACAAGGGCCTCGCAGGATGACTGACTACCTGACGGACATCAACCCGGTCGGGCTGAACTGGGTCGGGATATTCGGGCTGTTGATCGGTGGCCTCGCTCTTTTTCTTCTCGGTCTCGAGTTCATGACCGGCGGCCTGAAGGCGATCGCGGGATCGAGATTGCAGGCGTTGCTCGGCGTGCTGACCGCGAGCCGCTTTCGCGGTGTCGTGGCCGGTGCGGTCGTGACCGCCTTGCTCAATTCGTCGACGATCACGACCGTGCTGATGGTCGGCTTCGTTTCCGCCGGATTGATGACCCTGGCGCAGTCCGTGCCGATGATCATGGGCGCGAACATCGGCTCGACCATCACCGCGCAGATCATCGCATTCGATGTATCGCGGCTCACGCCGTTCATGCTCGCGGCCGGCTTCGTGCTGCATGCGTTCGGCAAGCGCGAACTGCTGCGCGAGATCGGCCGCGTGGTGCTCGGGCTCGGCCTGCTCTTCATGGGCATCCAGTTGATGGGCGAGGCGACGCATCCGCTGCGGACGTTTCAGCCGTTTATCGACGCGATGCAGGATATGCGCAACCCGATCGTCGGCATCGTGGTCGGCGCGGTCTTCACGGCGATCGTGCAAAGCTCGGCGGCGACGCTCGCGATCGTTATCGCGCTGAGCGGGCAAGGGCTGATGCCGCTCGAGGCCGCGATCACGCTGATTCTCGGCGCGAAGGTCGGTACTTGCGGCACCGCGTTGCTCGCGTCGATCGGCAAAACGCCCGAAGCGGTGCAGGTAGGCGTCGTGCATCTGGTGTTCAATCTGCTCGGCGTGGCGGTGGGGATTTTCGTGATTCCACAGATGGCGGAGCTGGTGCGCTACGTTTCGCCGTCGCATCCGGAGTTGCAGGGCGTCGCCCGGCTCGCGGCCGAAGCGCCGCGTCAGGTCGCGAACGCTCATACGATATTCAGCGTGGCGAGCACGCTGGTGCTGATCTGGTTTACCGGACCGATCGCGCGGCTTGCTCAACTGATCGTGCCGACACGCGCGCAGGCGGCCAAGCCGGCCGGTGACCCGCTCTATCTCGACGCGTCTTCGCTGACGGTGCCGTCGCTCGGATTGCAGCGCGTGCGCATCGAACTGACGCGGCTCGGCGGACAGGTGCTCGATATCGTGCGACGAGGCTCGCAGACGATTTCAACCGGAACGATCGAGGAGATCAATCTGCTGCTGGATCAGGACAAGGAAGCCGACCGGCTTGCTGCGGAGATTCTTCACTATATCGGCCAGCTCTCGCAGGTTCAGCATTCGGAAGACGAAGGTCAGCAGATGGTCGGCTTCACGCAGGTGGCGAGCAATCTCGAGAGCATTAGCGGCGTGGTCAGCACGACACTCATCACGATCGGCCAGCAAAGACTCACGCAGCAGATCGATCTCGTGCGCCTGCGCGACGAGGCGACCGCGCGCTTTAGCGACGCCGTGATTCGCAATCTCGAACAGGCGATTCGCACGATCGAGGAACCCGATGCCGAAGAAGGCGCGAAGGTGATCGGCGCGAAAAGCGAAATCGAACAATTGGCCACGACCGCGCGCCAGGTCGTACTCGCCAGGCTTCAACTCGCGGATAAGGCCGACGTGGTGACGTTCCGGCTCGCGATGGACCTGATCGAACAGGGCCGGCAGGTCGCACAGTTTGCGCGTGCCATTGTGAAGAACGTGGAAATGCTTCGTTGAGGTTGGCGTTGACGTTTGCGCTTGGAATAACAGTCAGGGTCCGCAGTTACCGTTAGCGATTGTCCGATGTGCGATGAATTGCCGGTAACCCCACAGAGATTCGCACCGCAGCAGCAGTAGACTGCCTGCGTGTCATCGTCATGACACGCTTTAATGGAGCGTTGTTTTCGCCCGCCTCCCCTGTGCGGGCTTTTTTCTTTTCATCGCTATTGCGGCATGCAAAGCGCGGCGCATCGGGTTCGATAGCCGCTCATGGCGCATAGCGGGCATGAAATGAACGGGCGTTCATGGTGCGCCCACGCGCCGTGGCTTGCACAATACGCAACGCTTGAGAGGATTTAACACACGTTGTGCCCGGAATTTGATAGCCTGTGTTGTAGCAGAGCATTGAACTCAAGGAGGGCTTCACCATGATGCGGTGGCTTGCTAACTGGGCTTCACAACATGCTCCTACTCCCGAGAAACAGGCCGAGCGTGCGTTGAACAACTTACGTATGGAGCTGTTTCAGGCCGAGCAGCTCGTGCTCGATGCACAATTGCGCGCCGATTATTACCGGGCTCGCCTGACCTTTCTCGAAGAAGTGACGAGAAAAGGTATTGAACAGGTGTCGGACGAACGCAAAGGTCCGCAGGAAACGACCCAGCCACTGAAGCCCGGGCTCAAGCTTACCGCGGCGCAATAGCCGGGTGAGATATCGGGCCGTTCTCAGTCGCGGCAGGTTGGGATACCCTCGTTCAGTACGCAGGGTAGGGGAGTGGCGCGACCGCTCAGAGGTTCTTGCGCGAGGCTTGATACATGGCTTCGTGCAGGCTTCATGAGCGGCCGCGTTTCATCTTGCCCGAGCCATCGTGTGCGCCGGGCAATCGCGCCCGATCGCGCCTGAATGACGGGCGTTTAACTTGCCAGATCGGCCGGCAGCTTGCCGCCGTTGGCCGCGAGCGCCTGCATGACCTGCTTGTGCAGCCAGATGTTCATGCTGGCCGAGTCGTTCATATCACCGCTGTACTTCAGTTCCTGAGCCAGCTGTTTGCGGTGTTCGAGGCTGCTGTCGATGCCGAGCGCTTTCATCGTGTCGACAATCGAGGTGCGCCAGTTCAGCGTTTGTCCGCTTTCGCTGACGAGCTGATCCATTACGGCGGCCACGTCGACGTCGGCGAGCGGTGCGGGGGTGTCAGGCGCGGCGGCTTGTGCGGCAGCCGGGTCCGGTGTCGGTTCCGCGGCGGGGGCAGGTTGGTCCGGCTTGGCCTTGCCGAACAGCTTATGCACGATGTCGCCAAAAATACTCATTTCCAGAATCTCCACAGTTGAATGACAAATGCGAGCGCGTGGCGCTCGCAGGACATGCCTTCGCTATGCTACGCGATCCGCGGAAATGAGGAGCGTGAATTTTTGTCAGCGATTGTTAGTGCCGGCTATCGGCAACGGCAATGAGCAGTGGTTGCTAGCACATCTCTGTGTATATTTATTCGGCATGCTCACGATCGAATTGCCAGATCGCGGGAAAGCCCATCAGCTCGCACATCTGCGAGAACGGATACATGCTGTTCTGTGCCTGCACGGTGCCCTTGAGTGCCTTGATCTGGCCGTAGACGTCCCGCAGTGCCTGCGCGGCGGCAAGAAATCCCGATGCCGGATAGATCGCAATCGAAAAGCCGAGCTTCTGCAATTCGGCGGGTGTCAGTTGCGGCGTGCGTCCGCCTTCGACGATATTGACGAGCAGCGGCGTATCGAACGTGCGCGCGATCGTCTCCAGTTCCTCGACGGTTTCCGGCGATTCGATGAACAGCACGTCGGCGCCGGCTTTCGCGAACGCTTCGCCGCGCCTCAATGCTTCGTCGAGTCCGAGCGAGGTGCGTGCGTCGGTGCGCGCGACGATCTGGAAGTTCGCGTCCTCGCGTGTTTCGGCTGCAACCTTGATCTTCTTCACCATGTCGTCGAGCGCAATCACCTTGCGGCCCGGCGTGTGTCCGCATTTCTTCGGAAACTCCTGGTCTTCGAGTTGAATGCCTGCGGCGCCGGCGCGTT
Organism: Paraburkholderia sp. Cy-641; assembly: GCF_011752945.1. Lineage (NCBI taxonomy): Bacteria > Pseudomonadati > Pseudomonadota > Betaproteobacteria > Burkholderiales > Burkholderiaceae > Paraburkholderia > Paraburkholderia sp. Cy-641. Next base: position 60,008 of record NZ_VWWM01000037.1, on the reverse strand, counting down.
CGTAGCCGCGTACCGTGTGCGCGACGTTGAGCAGACCGCCGTAACCGGTGTCGCCGTCGCAGATCAGCGGCGTGCCGGTTGCGCCGCAAAACGCGGTGACGCGATCGACCATGTCCGTGTAAGTGGCGAGACCCGCGTCGGGCACGCCGAGATAGGACGCGACGGTGCCGAAGCCCGTCATGTACAGGCAGTCGAAGTCCATCGAGTCCGCCATCTTCGCGGAGATCAGATCGAAGATGCCGGGCGCGGCGACGATTTCCGGTTGTGCAAGACGGCTCTTCAGTTGTTGACGTTTGCTCTGTGCGTTCATGCTGGTTCCGTTGATGACGATGAGTGTCCGTGATGTGTCGATTCAATGATCCGAGTCAATGACGTGACTCGGGGGCGACCGCTGCGCCGGCGAGCTCGGCATCGGTATCGAGGGTGGGCGGTGGCGCGATGTCTTCGAGCGAGCGCCGGTTCGTTTCGATACCGAAGAGCGCGAGCACCGCAGCCATGACGACGAGCACGCCGACGATGACCGAGAGCACGTCCTTGACGCCGCCCGTCGCATACAGGACGACCACGAGCTGCGGCGCGAGAATACCGGCGATGCGCCCCGCGCAACCGGCGATACCGTTCGCGCGCATGCGGTTCTCCGTGGCGAAAAGCTCGGGAATATACGTGGCAATACCGAGCGCGACCAGCAGATACGTGAGCGTGAAAAGCAGAAAGCCGAGCACGGTGGCCGTCGCGACGCTCGTCGAATGTCCATAGAGCCAGCCCACCAGCGCGGCGATCAGCGCCACGGCAATGAGCCCGTTTTTACGGCCGATTCTGTCGGCAACCAGCACGCCGAGGAAGGCGCCGGTGGGACCGCCGAGCGACATCAGCGTGGTATAGCCGAGCGACGAAGCCATGCCGAGCCCCTGTTTGATCAGGAATGTCGGCACCCAGACGATAAAGCCGTAGATCACCACATTCACGCCGATCTGCACGCAGATCGCGAGTAGCGTGCGGCGAATCTGCGCGGCTTTGAACAGGTCGAAAAGTGTTGTGGAACGTGGCGGCGCGCCGAGCGCTTCGAGCGATGGCGCGATGGGAGGCAGTGCCTCGCCTCGCGACGATTCCGCCTCCGCCGCGCGAAGAATCGCCTCGGCTTCCGCGTCGCGGCCTTGGGATTCGAGCCAGCGCGGTGACTCGGGCATCTTCTTGCGGATCACCCACACAACGAGCGCGCCCGCGCCGACGAGAGCAAACATCGCGCGCCAGCCGATCGTCGGAATGATCAGATAGCCGATGAACGTCGAGAAGAACAGCGCCGAGTTCGTAATCAGCGAGAGATACGCGGACCACTTGCCGCGCACGGCGGGGGGAATGAACTCGCCGACCGAACCATAACCGACGACGATCTCCGCACCGAGCCCGAGGCCCATGAAAAAGCGGCAGACGATCAGCCACATCATGTTCGGTGCGAGCGCGCCGGCGATCGAGGCAAGACCGAAGATCGCGAGATTGAATTGATAGGTGAACTTGCGGCCTTTTGCGTCGCCGAGCAAACCGGCGGTGAACGCACCCAATAGCATGCCGACGAAGGTCGACGAGAGAAATGCCGCATTCAGTTGCATCGTCGACCAGCCGCTTTTTGCCAGCGCACCGAGCACGCCGCCGGCCAGGTAGATATCGAACGAATCGAGAAACATGCCGCCGCCGATCAGCCAGAGAATGCGCCGATGAAAACCGGAGATGGGCAATCGGTCCAGTCTCGGACCCGCATTCACTGTGCTCGGCATTTCACGTCTCCTGCGTCGTTATTCGACGGCTATTCGTGTTGCGGCAACGGACTACGGCAAAGGGTGTTCCCGTTGATAACGGTCGAGCACCGCTTTTTCGGCGGCCAGAATATGACAGCGGGTGATCGCTTCGGCCCAGGCGGCATGGCGGTTCTCGAGTGCCTGAACGATTTCGACATGCTGGCGTGCGCTATTCGCTCGGTGTTCGTCGTCGTAAGAGTCGAACGTCCACTTGATGAGCGGCGTTTCCTTCATCGACGTCAACGATCGCTCGAGCCGCGAGTTGCCGGCGGCCGAGGTGATGATCGAATGGAATTCGCCGTTGGCGGCGAACCATGCTTCGGTCGTTTCGGGTGTGGACGTGCGCCGCGTGATGGCGGACATCTGTTCGGCGAGCGTGCCGAGCCGTTCGATTTCGGCGGCGCCGATTTTCAATGCGGCACGCCCGGCGAGGAACGGTTCGATCAGAAGACGCGCTTCGAATATTTCGCGCGCGTCCTGCAAGGACCACGCTTTGACCCGCACGCCATAGTTCGGGCGAATCTCGACCCAACCTTCGGCGCCGAGGCGGCGCAGTGCTTCGCGCACCGGCGTGCGGCTCACGCCAAGGCTTTTTGCCAGTTGTTCTTCGCGCAGGTATTGACCCGCGCCGTAGCGGTTTTCGGCGAGAGACTGTTTGATCGTGAGGTAGACGTCGTCCGGTGAGCGGGCCGGTGCGGCGTACGTTGTATGCAAAACACCGTCTTTCATGACCATGGTGAGGGAATTCACGAATCAGGCGGATACATTGTATGCAAAGTTGAGTGGTGGGCGCTTGGTGGTTTCCCTGGGCGCGTGGTGTGGCGTGTCGGCGGGGTTCGCGGCAGCCACGCTGATACTTCCGAAAAGCCGGTTGCAGTCGTTCGCCCTCGCTGTCACACGTTCATTCGCGCGACTGCTCCGCGTCAAACATGCATGCTCCTCATGCACGGACCATGTTGGGCTCTGCTGCTGAGGATGTATTTGTCTGCGCGATATCCCACACAACACACGTCATTTAGCTCACTGAAAACCCCACCGCCGTCGACCTTGCTTTTTCGTCTTTGCAAATTAACCTTCGGAAGGCTGGCCGTTCGGGATTGAATGAACTTATCAGGAGTGCGTTCCGGGCATCACCGAAGAGCCGCATCTCGTTACGTAAAGCAGGTCCGTCTCCGTTGAGCCGTTGTGGAAGAAACCACATGAAATCGAATTTCATGTACCTGCAGATCCCACTAACTTTCGTGAAAGGCCCTCTCCTCAGGGACTCCGACCATGCCCGACCGTGAAACAATCATCTCGGAGCTCACGACCCTCGGCCGTGGCAAGCTCGAGAACTTCAATATGGCCGATCCGGAACGGCTCGCGCACGCCAGTGCATTGCCGGTCGAAGGCTACTCGCCCGACACCGGCTACTGCCACGGCGTCTGCCTGGACTGGATCCGGCGTGTGCTGCAGAACGGGCGGCCGTGCTTCGGCGCCAACCCGCAGCGTAATGCCGAGGAAGGCTACGACTACTACACGCGGATGCAGGAGCAGGCCAAGCGGCAGGGGTATGCCTGGGCCAGCTTCAACGCGATCAGCGACCGCAATCTTGAAGCCAACAATGCGCTGATTGATCGCAACCAGGCCGACTACGATCAGGCTTACGACAAGTACCTCAGAGCGAAGAGGTTCCTGCAGGAAGTGAACTCGCAACTGGTTGACGACTACAACCGCAACCTGCAGCTCGGTGAGGCGCATGTCGTGGGGATCGACTACGGCGACAAGCTGAAGCGGATCTTTCCGCAACTGCAAAACACGCCCACGGAGCTCTCCGTGCGTCAGATCGGCGGACTTTATCCGAAGGTCGAGGATAAATACAGGTCACTGCAGGCGCCGGTAAGAGCAACTGCGCCGCGTCGCCAGGACATCGACCAGAACAGCTTCGCACTCTTCACGGGACATATGGACGCGAAATTCCCGAAGAAGAGGACGTTCGGCGGCATCGCGCTGCTGCAGTCGAGCCCGAAAACGCAGTACGCTTCGCTGTCAGCGGCGATCGACGCGGTGACGGCCCCGGCACCGACGGACTTCTCGAGCGGCCGTGCGATGATAGTCGGGTTCGGCATGCGGAAAGCCGGAGACAACTCCGGGCACGCCGCCGCTATCCATTGGCACCCGAGAGACGTGTTCGTCGTGCTGGAGCCGAACTATGGCATGTTTGTCTACGAGCGGCTCGCTGGCAATAAGTCGGTCAGCTCGGCGCTGGACTACCTGTTTGGCACGGTGTATCCGGCGGAGCCCGGTACGGAGGTAACGAATGGCGTCGAGTACGAGATCTACGAGAAGCGCGTCGATTGATCGGTCTATCTGTCATGCTCCGCTCGTGCCATGAAGTATAGATGGCAACTCGCTTGCCGTCGTCTGTAAAGGCATCTATTCAGTGCTGCGAGCCGGCGAGTGGGGCGGGGCGTCCATGCCAAGCGCTGCTTTGCCGGACCTGAGGCTGCGCTCGTATACCTCTCGCGCTACAGCACCGTGTCGCTATCTCCAGCCAGTGTCTTATCGTGTTCGATGAGCACGACGTGAGGCTTTGCTGGCGCGACGACAGTGCCAAAGGGCGCATGCGCTACAAGGCCATGACACTCGAAGCTGGCGTATTCATGCGCGGCTTCAGAGCGGGTGACTTCCATGGCCGAGTAGATCCTGCACCCCTTATTCAAGTCTTCGGATTGTACTCAAGATTTATAACATTACCTTTGGGCCCATATGTCAGAACGGTTCCTTCCCAGGCGCCGAAGTCCATTCCTTTGGGGTCGTAATGCTGAGCCGCAGTTGATGCTCGAACAGGTGAGCCGAGTGTCTGGGCTAGCCTCGAGCAAAATGTATTGCCGTCGCCGTAGCGGCCTTCGTGGCCAGGCGTGATGAAGGCCGTCCCGCAGGAGTAAAGATCAGTCCAATCGAGCCATTCAAAAAGCACTCTGAACTTGTGGATGGTATGCAGATTCAATCCCTCATTGCAGAACTGGATACCATAGCCTCCCTGACTGTTGCCTTGCATTGATTCCGTTCGCGTAGAGAATCCTGTCGCCAGAGGCAGCCCGGGCGTCTCATAGCCATGAGCCAGGATCTTCAACCATACATACTGCGAGTTATAAAATTTTGCCCTGCTGAGTATCCAGGCGATTGGCCAGCTGATAGGCGTGCTAGCGTCGACCTCGAGAACCTCATTACCCTTGGGCTTCGAGCCCTCTAACCGCACATCTCTGACTATGAGCATTTGCATCATGACAATCTCCTCAAAGTTAGATAAGCAGCTCCACGCTGGTGGAGTCGGGCTATTGCAGGTAATCCGGCGGTAGCTTGAGTGGAGGATAGACAGTCTGCACGATGGAAACGTGACATGTGCGGCCATTTGCCGTTCATGGCAAAGGTGGGTTCGGGAGGCTCGGTGGTGGGTGGGATTCGGCCTGAGCGGACGTTCGCTGTTCTGGTTGCCTGCGGCTGCAGCAGGTTGTTTTGCTGAGTTTTGTAACCCGGTGCCGATGAGTGTCGGCTATGTCGTGGATGAATGGGTTTTCCGACCCGTTGCCGCCGTTCAGTCCCATCGAGTCGCCATATCTGCTTCTGAGGTGCAGCGACCATTCGATTGTATGATCTATTTAAACCTCAGCGGCAACTTGGGGCGGGGACCATGCGCAACTGCAACGGCGTGGACGTTTGACGGACCCGCACGCTCCAGGTGGTCGGCTTCGGACAAATTCCGCAGTGTGGCTGCTTTTGCTTCGACATATTTGAGGAGTTTGCTTTGATCACTTTCATCAAGCACCAAGGGCTCTCTGATACCGAGTATGCGCGAGGCAAAAAAACAAAAGGTCCTTTGCTCTTTTGTCTTCACCTTTTGATTGCCGCGCCATTGATTCTGGCCAGCGCGAGCTGCACGGAGAATATCGATACGCCGCCGATCGTGTCGGCAACCGGCTATCTCCACGGGCAGTCTGTATCCCTGGAGCGAGAGCAAATTCTCGCTTTGTCACACTGGATAGACGCGCACCGTACTGGTTGGAAGGGGCTAATGGAAACGCCGCCTCCACCGTCGATCTCTCTCGACGTGAAATATGCGGGCGGCCGGGAAGGCTCATTCGAAATTTGGCAAGACCCTCACGGCAATGGCGGGGTTGTCTATCATTACATTTATGAGCACGTCCCAGAGGTAAAGAGAGTAGCCCCCTTAAAGCAAAGCTTGTCCGAGCAGGACATGCAAGCATTTCGTGCGATTGCCAACAGCATCGGGAAATGATCGCCCAACGTATTGCTCAAAAAGTCTTTAGCCTCCGGCAGAGTGTCCGCGCTGGCCGAAAGGCGACGCTCGAACTGGCGTATCGGCGCTAGTAAGCGTGGATCGCCAGCCGCGGCTTTAGAAATTGTTGAACAACTGAGCTCCCGATCGAACGATGTAAACGAGGAAGGCGCCACTCGAATGGCCGCGACACGTCTGCTGTATACGGTCGGTTGTGGCCGACAGCACCAGACCGTAGAGCATTCCCCGGAGTGGACGTTGGAATACCTCCAGCAGCTTTCGGACAATCTGCGTAAACGCATACTACCGGCCACGAAGAGACATTTGCCCAACAAGCGGCCAACCCATTGGCGATTGGCAGAGGCTACAGGCAGCGGCATCAAACAGCTTGACCAACCAGGACACACTTCCTATTTTCTAGAAAGCACCTGGCTGGTCGACGGCATTCGCCGCAGTTGTAAGTTCATGCTCCAAACAGAAAAAGGTAAATCATGGATAACGCGACTGCGGATAGAGTCAATCTATGGCGCCGTATGGGGGCGAGGCTCGCGGTCGTCATCTGCCTGCCCACAATGGGATGCTCGTTACTGCCTCATGCCGCATCAGTCTCTGACCCGCCGACGCTTTACGTTTGGCCGGAATCGCGCTGCCCGTCTCTCAATGTGAACGCAGGTGCGCTCGCCGTAGCGGGAGAAAATCTGCTGGGGGGCGACTTGATCGGCGCGGCGGTCGGCGCCATTGCTTCCTCGCTAACTGCCGCAGCCGCTGCAGATAAGGCGGGGTATCAGGTGAGTTCGAATAGCGCGACCTTCTATCAAAGTGCGCTTTGGGATCCGGCCAAAAAAACCTATCAGCCCCAAGCGCCATTTTGTTACGTAATCGCACTGGCGAAGCCGAGTGCTACTCAAGGAACAGACTGGTGCACGGACCCGGATTTCAAAAGCTCTCTCGGCGCCTCCTGTACCAATAGCCCTGGTCTAATCACTTCGCTGTCGAAGAACCAGGGATTATTTAATCCGCCGGATGGCACGCTGCCTCTCACCGTGCCGTCGTTTTACGCCGAAATAGAATTGCAAAGCAGCGCAGCAGACGCAACGGCAAATTATTTTGTGGTGAAACCGCAGATTGCAGCAATTTACTACCCTCACTCTTTGCTAGGGGGAGTTTTCGAAGAGGGGAGGAGTAAACAGATCAGTATAACGATAAATTTTATCAACCCGACGCCATCGACGGCAACGGATTACTATAAAGCATCGACCGTGGGGATGCTGATTTATAATATAAATCCAGGAAAAACAATTTCCATTTCCGATGTATCCAATAATACGCAAACGGCCTGGACTCTGGTCCCGATCGAGAAAGTGCCGGCGGGAGTCCAATATAAGAATAATGACGGCGTTTCAATAGGCGGACCCTTCAGGCCGATCAATATAACCGCAACGGTTCACGAATTAGGTGATCCCAATGTTTTCCTGCAAGCGCTTGCACTCTCTTTTGCGTCGACGTCATCGACTAGCGGCATTACTACGGCGCTAGGCAACGCGGTTCTTCCGCAGGGCCAGCTGGCTCAAAAGCAAAACGATTCAACCCTTCAAAGCAACATCGGCAAATATTATGCGGCAGTCAGCTCTTACCAGACTGCCTGTGCCACCCTTCAGTCCGACAAAAACAACCCTACAAACGCGAGCAAAATTCCTGCAGACAAATCCAGTCTCGAATCGGCACAATATAATGTACAAAGTGCCTATACAGCAGCTTCGGCTTCCGCTCTGCAGAGTACCGTAGAGACATTGCCGGCTCAGCAAACCCTCACATGCCCTTGACGCAATACTAGTGCAGACATCAGAGGCATCGCCAGGCATCATTTGAATCGATTGAATATAATGATTCAGGGGTATATTGAAATGGATAAAATTTCATGTCGAATAATATATCCTGGATTGCTATTGTTTTCACTCCTGTCTTCCACCGCCTCAGCACAAGCGCCCGGCGAAACAGGCAACACCGGGTCCAACAGCGCTATTGCCACGCATGCCCTTGCAATATCCGGGAATTTATTCGACGAAAATACGCCGGAATATAGCGCGATGCTCCGTGCCAGCATTGGAGCGCTAAATGCAAAGCAAAAGAGCGACGCCAAGCCTCAAAATATACTGAACAAAATAAAAACACTGACGGTGACAAATCTCGACACTGACTCACGATACCGCAATGCTTTGTCATTGATCGTCCACCAGGCCGCACTAGGCGATCCCGAAAAAATCCTTTCCGGCACATCGGACGGCCCGGATACGCCTCGTGGAACAGCGGGATCGGGTTTGCCGCCACGCATACCAGGTGGACCACCCGCATCAAACACACCAGGCCGGTCCTACAATGCCACAACTCATTATCCCAACGTCGTTTTTATCCAGGATGCTCAGAACGGATTTTGTTCTGGCGTGGCAATCGGAAAGAAAAAGATACTGACTGCACGCCACTGCGTATGTCTGCACAATATGAAAAAGGTCGGTGTTGGCGTTGCGTTGGGGAGGGACATGAGTTTTACCAACATAGTGAGCGTCAACAAAATGTCAGAATGCGGTGATAGCAATGGGCCGGATATTGCCGTGGTGGAAACGGCACAGGACATCTACGATTCGAATTCGCCAACCATATTTTCAACAACCGCCGAACTCGACAAGGCAAAGGCTGGCATCGCAGTTGGATACGGAAATCGCGATCTTGGCAACGGCGGTGCAGCAATGGACGGTCAACGCGGTTACGCAAGTGTCGCCATCATAAGTACGAGTTGTTCCGCGCAGGATTCCAGGAAGTATGGATGCAACAGTGGCTTTGAATTTGTCGCGGGCCCAGTTTCGGCCGCTCTTCCGGGAGATCAGTGTCCAGGGGACAGTGGTGGTCCGCTCTACATCATGAGTGGCAATGGCATCTTTTTGGCCGGCATCGCAGATCGACCAGATACCGATTCGAATTTGCAATGCGGCTACGGCGGAATATACGAGCGAATTGATGGGAATGTCGGGAATTGGATTAAAAAAATCCTGGCATCCAATTAGTCGATTCAAGTTCGCAGCCAAGGAAGACGGCGATACATCTCCATTCGCCGTTCCCGTTCACCGTCCGCATACCGACTAGATGCTCCACAAACGAACACGCCCAGCCTAGAGCGCGGTTTTACGCGGCTTTAGAACCGCGTATGCAAGCCTACTCGCGCGACAGCCTGAGTTTGCCCGCTCGACGCGCCATCCGCACTGTTCATGCCGTTGATCTGCGCGAAACCCCCGGAACTGGCGCGCTGATAGAGGCCGAGCACGTAAACGCTCGTGCGCTTCGACAGCGAATAATCGACGATTGCCGCGACCTGGTGAGCGTGGTTATTGTCGACGACCGAATTGCCTTTCATATACATATACGAAGCACCGGTCGCGAGTGCCGGCGTGATCTGGTACTGCGCGCCCACGGAACCTTCGTAGACCGAGCCGCCGTTCGCGGAATTGCGTACGGTCGTGAAAAGCGCATTGGTGAACCACGAGCCGAACCGGTAGTGCGCGCCGATCCCCCAGTTGCGCACGCTCACTTGCGGTGAACCCGCGGTGTAGTACTTGATATTCGTGTATGCGGCATTCGCGCCGAATGAGTTCGCCGCGTAGTTAAGCGCGAAACTCGTCGAATTTCCCGCGCCGACCGAGCCCGCTACATTGCCGAAGCCATACATTACGCCTGCGCTGAATCCGTCGAATACCGGCGTCACGTACTTGACCGAGTTGGCAATACGCTCGCCGGCCATGCGGTCCCAGTCGAATGCGCCAGTCGGGTTTTGCGGCAGGGCGAGCTTCTGGAACGGGCCGGCGCGGAATGCGTAGAAGTGCCCGGAAATTTCGGCGGGATCGTTGCCGCCGAAATAGAGCGCGTCCGTCATGAAGTCGTACTGGTTGCCGAGCGTGAGCTTGCCGGTGCGCTCGTTGACGAGCCCCACCAGCGACGTGCGGCTGAACAGGCTCGCATTGGGCATGAATTGGCCATTGTTCACCTGGAACTGGTTGACAAGTTCGAAGATGGCCTTGGTGCCGCCACCGAGATCTTCCACGCCTCTCATACCCCACAGGTTAGGGCCGTTGACGCCGTCGTCCATCTTGATATTGTGGCTGCCCGACTGGTTGCTCACATACGTAACACCGGTATCGATAAGACCGAAGAGCGTGACGCTGCTCTGGGCATGTGCTGTCGCCGACATCAAGATGCTCGCAAGAATGGCGAGCGCGATTTTTTTCCTGTTCATCGAAATGATCTCCTGTTTTATTTAGTCATGCAGATGTAGGTGGTGTCGTATCTGGTGAGCGTCGATGGATGAGAAGCCAATCCGAAGTCCACCGAACGGGGCTCAATATAGTCGGCACGATGTTCCTGAGGAAGTGGTGCGAAAGGGCTGAAGAACGCATTCGATCGAGCGCGTTGCCGTCGAAAATTCCGGGGTTTACGCGAACTGACGGGATTGCAGGTGTGTGGCGAGATTTCTTCGTCTACGCCGTAGTTCTTTGAAAAATAAAAGTTTTGTACCCGTGTGCGATACAAGCGATGCTTGTTTTGCGTAAGTGCCGAAGCGGGAATTTGTAAAACGATGAAAGATCTCGAAGGCGGCGCGATAAATAAAAGAGAAAGCTCTTCACGCTATTTCGCAACGCGATTTCAAATAGCGTTGGTGCCACGCTACAGCGTGGCGACGGTTGTCGATCGCGGCCCCGCTTGAGCGCATTTCAATCTCTTTCTTTTGGCATCTAAAAAAATTATGGCGGGTTGTCGCGCGCTGTACCGGATGCCATCTGATCCGGCGCCTGCTACCCTGAACGAGTCCTTATGCAGCGGGCTTGTGCGCGATATCGAGCGCCATCGCGACGTGTTTGCCCGCATGCGAATCGTTCACGCACATCGCCAATCCCTGTGGTTAACCCGTGATTTCCGGTGATTCCCGCTCTGGCTAACGTCGCGTCCAAATCCGGCCGGCGTGTCTCTACCGCAACTTCGCCGCGGCAGAAGGATTGAGACGTTTCTGAGAACCGAAGTACTCAAAGAGGAGAGATGAATCCATGAACGTGAAGCAATGCGTAACCCAGCGTGGACGCGTAATGCGCTCTGCGCCTGCACATCCGGTTCCAATACTCGCCAGAACAAACAACGCGGGAGAACACGTATGAGAACACTGCACTCTCTCAATCCATTCGTGAGCATCAAGGCGCGTGCGGTTTCACTGCTGACTTTATTGAGCGTTTGCGCGACGGCCGCGATTGTCGCCGCATGCGGAGGCGGTAGTGGCAGCGGTGGCAGTATCAGCACATACACGCCGCTGTCGGTCGTGACGCCGAGCGTCGATTGTTCGAAGCTCGCTTCGGTCGATATCACCGACATCGGCGGCGCGGGCAGCTCGATTACCTCGGCGAGCGTAACCAATGCCACGATCAATGGCGCGACGGTCGCGTTCTGCACGGTGAAGGGCACACTCGCCCCGTCGAACACGTTCGAGGTCGCGCTGCCGGTCGGCACCTGGACGCAGCGTTTCGCGGAACTCGGCTGCGGTGGTTTGTGCGGCAATCTCAGCGACCCGACGCAGCAAAGTTCGTTCAGCTTCAGCTATACGTGCCCGCTCGTGCAGCAGGGCGGTTTCGTAACGGCGGCGACCGACATGGGCCACACGGGCCAGGATCAGACCTGGACGACGGACCCGCAAAAGCAGGCCGATTTCGCCTATCGCGGCCAGCACATCACGACGCTTACGGCGAAGAAGCTGATCAAGGCTTATTACGGACAGGCGCAGAAGTACTCGTACTTCATCGGCTGCTCCGACGGCGGCCGCGAGGCACTGATGGCCGCGCAACGTTATCCGGCCGACTACAACGGCATCGTGGCGGGCGCGCCGGCCGCTCATTTCCAGATCCAGAACTCGCTGTATCACGGCTGGAGCGTGAAGTCGCAGAGCACGACGGGCACGAGCACGGGCAACGCGGTGCTCTATGCCGATAAGGCGCAAGTACTGCACAAGGCCGTTATCGCCGCGTGCGGAGGCGGCAGCGGCGCGGCCGACGGTCTGATTGCCGATCCGCGTACCTGTCATTTCGATCCGGCGACGATCCAATGCGCCAACGGCGCGACCAGCACGAGCAACTGCCTGACCGCGGCGGAAGTCACGACGGCGAAGAACATCCTCAACGGTCCGACCGATGCGACGACCGGCGAGTACATGCTGGCGGGTTCGCCGCAGTATGGTTCGGAAGCGAACTGGATCGGCGTCGAAGTGCCGAACTCGAATTCGACCGATCCGGCCGTGTCCGTCAAGCAGTTGTTCAGCTATTCGATCGTGACGGGCGCGTACAACCTGATCTTCACCGGTTCGCCGACAATGCCGACCATCGACACCTTCGGCTATCAGGATGCGAGCTTCTACCCGACCTATCTGCAGGCGAACCATCCGTTCATCGACGCGACGAACCCGGACCTCTCCGCATTCCAGGCCGCCGGCGGCAAGCTGATTCTGTGGCACGGCTGGGCGGATCAGCACATCTCGCCGCTCTTCACGATCCAGTACTACGAAGCCATGCAGAAGACGATGGGCGATTCGAACGTGAGCCAGTTCGCGCGACTCTATCTGGTGCCGGGCGTGGCGCATTGCGGCGGTGGCGAAGGCTTCCCGAACATCGACCTCGTATCGAAGATCACGGATTGGGCCGAGCAGGCGAAGGCGCCGGATGCCGTGATGACGTATCAGACCGATGCGTCGAACAACGTCACGGCTTCGCGTCCGGTCTATCCGTATCCGGCGGTTGCGAAATACACCGGTTCGGGCGATTGGCACGACGGCGCGAACTATGCGCAAGGCGCGTCGCTCTATACGGCGGCCTCGCGTGCGTGGGCCGGCTCAAGCTTCTACACGCCTTATACGGCGAAAACGCAGGGCGTTGCCGCACCTTAAGCCGTACCTGTAGGCGTCGATTAGATGGCCGGCCTGGCGAGGCCGGCTCGCTTGCGAAGCGGAATGACCGTTGTCACGGTCGTTCCGCTTTTTGTTTTGGATGCCTGATTCAAGGCGCAACCCAGACGCAATCGTGAAGAACGGGAAAAGCGGCGCCGTTAGCGGCTTAAGTGACCGTTCTATGCGACTTCGTTCCCGTGTCATCTGTTCTGTTTATGCGTGTGCTCTGAAGCCGGTGCGGAAAAGGCTCACTTTCAGAGGCTGTGTATTTGCGTTTAGCGCTTATCCAGCGGGGCTTCGTGTGAATTCACCCGGCTTTGCGCAGGCCATGCGGAATAGAAAAAACGCGGATATTCACCACAGCCATATGGTTAACCCGCGCTTTGGAACCCGAGCGGCCAAACGCTACCTTCACGCCAATGACCCGGGCAAGACATTCAGGAACACATCGACATGACGCTTGCGGGATCGACGAACAGCACGAAGCCATGTGCTTCGTGCCGTGCGACAAGACCCATGAAGGAGACAGGAGAATTCAAATGACGAGTACCACGAGCGGTAAAAGAATCGATATCAAGGCGTTCATCGACGAACGGCCGATTTCCGCCTACCAGTGGCTGCTGGTAGTGCTGTGCTTTCTGGTCGTGACGGCCGACGGCATGGACGTCGCGATCATGGGTTTCGTCGCGCCGTCGATCATTCACGACTGGGCGATTTCGCGTCCCGCCTTCGGGCTCGTGATGAGCGCGGCGCCGATCGGTCTCGTGATCGGTGCATTGGCCGCGGGTCCGGCTTCGGATCGCATCGGCCGCAAGTGGGTGCTGATTACCTCGGTGTTTCTGTTCGGCGTATTCACGATTGCCACGGCATTCACGCAAACGCCGATGGCGATGGCGACGCTGCGCGTGCTGACCGGTATCGGTCTTGGCGCCGCGATGCCGAACTCGACCACGCTGCTGTCCGAATATGCACCGCAGCGCAAGCGCGCCTTGCTGATTACGGTGATGTTCACGGGCTTCAATCTCGGCTCGGCTTTGATCGGCTTCGCGGCCGGCTGGCTGATTCCGGCTCACGGCTGGCGCTCGGTACTGATCTTCGGCGGCGCGTTGCCGCTCGTGCTGATTCCGCTCCAGGTCTGGCTGTTGCCCGAGTCGGCCCGTCTGCTCGCAGTGCGTGGCGCGCCGTCGCAACGCATCGGTGCAGTGCTCGGCCGTGTGTGCGGCGCGCGCTTTGCCGGTGACGAAGTTTTCGTTTCCAACGAACCGCCGCTGCCGACGCGCAAGCCGATCGGCGTACTGTTCTCGCAAGGCTATGGTTCGATGACCATCGCGCTGTGGGTCACGTATTTCATGGGCCTGCTCGTGATCTATCTGCTGACCGGCTGGCTGCCGACGCTGATGAAAGATGCGGGCCTGTCCGTCACGACCGCGGCGAACATCACGGCGATGTTCCAGATCGGCGGCACGATCGGCGCGATTCTGGTCGGCTGGATCATGGACCGCGCACGTCCCGCTCCGGTGATCAGCGCGGCGTATGTCGGTGGTGCGCTGTGCGTGCTCGCACTCGGCTATATCGGTGCGTTGTCTTCGTCGCTGGCGGTACTCGTGTTTGCCGCGGGTTTTTGCATGAGCGGCGCGCAAACCGGCCTCAATGCATTCGCACCGGGCCGCTACCCGACCGTGGCACGCGCGACCGGCGTGAGCTGGATGCTCGGCATGGGTCGCTTCGGCAGCATCTTCGGTTCGGCGATCGGCGGTGCGTTGCTCGGTCTCGGCTGGCAATTTGGCGCGATTCTGGCGATGCTCGCTGTTCCCGCTACACTGGCTGCCATCGCTATTCTCGTGAGCCAGCGCGTGAGCGGCAGCGAAGCGGCGGTTCAGCCGAATACCGCGCACTAGCCAGCACGAAACATGCGGCGCGCGAGTTTCGCGCGCGTCGCCGGTTAAATTTATTTTCCGGGGAATTACGGTGATCATCGACATTCACGGCCACTATACGACTGCGCCGAAAGCATTGGAGACGTGGCGCAACCGCCAGATCGCAGGCATTGCGAATCCGTCGGCGATGCCCAACGTATCGGAGTTGCAGATCAGCGACGACGAACTGCGCGAGTCGATCGAGAACAATCAGTTGAGGCTCATGCGCGAACGCGGCCTCGATCTGACGATCTTCAGTCCGCGCGCGAGCTTTATGGCGCATCACATTGGCGATGCCGCCATCTCGGCAACATGGGCCGCGATCTGCAACGAGCTGTGCTATCGCGTGAGCCAGTTGTTCCCCGGGCATTTCGTGCCGGCCGCGATGCTGCCGCAAAGTCCGGGCGTGGATACGGCCACCTGCATTCCTGAACTCGTCAAATGCGTCGAGCAATACGGCAATGTCGCGATCAATCTGAATCCCGATCCGTCGGGCGGTCACTGGACCAGTCCGCCGCTGTCGGATCGCTACTGGTACCCGATCTACGAGAAGATGGTGGAGTACGACATTCCCGCCATGGTTCACGTGAGCACGAGCTGCAATGCGTGCTTCCACACGACCGGCGCGCATTATCTGAATGCGGATACGACCGCCTTCATGCAATGCCTGACCTCGGACCTGTTCCGCGATTTCCCCACGCTGCGTTTCGTGATTCCGCACGGTGGTGGCGCGGTGCCGTATCACTGGGGACGCTTTCGCGGTCTCGCGCAGGAGTTGAAAAAGCCTTTGCTGAAGGACCATCTGCTCAACAATATTTTCTTCGACACCTGCGTCTATCACCAACCGGGTATTGATCTGCTGACGCGCGTGATCCCCGTCGACAACATCCTGTTCGCGAGCGAGATGATCGGCGCGGTGCGCGGCATCGATCCGGAGACGGGCCACTATTTTGACGATACGAAGCGCTATATCGAAGCGGCGCATGTCGATGCGCAGGAACGCCAGAAGATCTATGAAAGAAATGCACGGCGTGTTTATTCGCGCCTCGATGCCTTGCTCAAATCAAAGGGGCTGTAATCATGTATGAACTCGGAGTGGTTTATCGCAACATCGAGCGCGCGGATGCCGGCGTGGCCGAAAAACTCGGCGCGCTCGGTTCGGCAACCGTGCATGAGGCCATGGGCCGCGTGGGCCTGCTCAAGCCTTATATGCGCCCGATCTATGCGGGCGCGACGGCGGCCGGCACGGCCGTCACCGTGCTGCTGCATCCCGGCGACAACTGGATGCTGCACGTCGCGGCCGAGCAGATTCGCCCCGGTGACATCGTCGTGGCCGGCGTTACCGCCGATTGCACCGATGGCTATTTCGGCGATCTGCTTGCGACGAGCTTCAAGGCGCGTGGCGCGCGCGGCTTGATTATCGATGCCGGCGTGCGCGACGTGAGCGTATTGACCGGGATGCAGTTCCCGGTCTGGAGCAAGGCGATTTCCGCGAAGGGCACCGTCAAGGCGACGCTCGGCTCGGTGAATATTCCGGTCGTCTGCGCGGGCGCACTGGTGACGCCGGGCGATGTCGTCGTCGCGGATGACGACGGTGTGGTCGTCGTGCCCGCCGCGGCGGCGCCAGCGGTACTCGAAAAAGCGGCCGAGCGCGAAGCGCTCGAGAGCGATAAGC
This sequence comes from Paraburkholderia sp. Cy-641, assembly GCF_011752945.1. Taxonomy (NCBI): domain Bacteria; kingdom Pseudomonadati; phylum Pseudomonadota; class Betaproteobacteria; order Burkholderiales; family Burkholderiaceae; genus Paraburkholderia; species Paraburkholderia sp. Cy-641. Next base: position 43,381 of record NZ_VWWM01000037.1, on the reverse strand, counting down.
GGGCGAAGCTCGCCTCGGGCGTGCTCGGTCTCGACATGTACAACATGCGCGGGCCGCTCGAGCAGGCCGGACTGCGCTACAAGGATTGAACAGCGTGCTTGAGCCGATCACAGGCATTTCGTCGATGGCGACGCGCCAGGTTCTGGCCAAACTCGCCGCATCGTATGAGCGCCGCACGGGACAGCCGGTGGCGATCGAATCGGTTGGCGGTGTCGACGCGGCGCGTCGTGTAGAGGATGGCGAAGTATTCGATATCGTCGTGCTGGCGGAGAACGCGATCGAACGGCTCGCGCTGGCCGGTCATGTCGATTCCGCGAGCCGGATCGCATTTGCGCGCTCGGGCGTCGCGGTCGCGGTGGCCACCGGTGAGCCGCATCCGGACATCGGCACCGAAGCGGCGCTGCGTGAGGCAATGCTCGGCGCACGCAGCATCGGTTATTCGACGGGACCGAGCGGCACGCATCTGCTCTGGCTGCTCGAACGCCTCGGCATTGCCGGGAGTATTGCGCCGCGTCTCGTGAAGGCGCCGCCGGGCGTGCCGGTGGGTGCGCTGGTGGCGCGCGGAGAGGTCGCGCTGGGATTTCAGCAGTTGAGCGAGTTGATTCACGTAGCCGGTATCGACGTGCTCGGGGCACTCCCGGGCAGCCTTCAATCCATCACGACTTTTACCGCTGCGATCTGCACGGCGGCTCGTCGGCGTGAAGCCGCGCGGGCATGGCTGTCGTCTCTGATTTCGCGCGAGGCCAACGGCGCGAAGATGGAGAACGGCATGATGCCGGCGTGATGGTTCAACGGTCTGACTGGCAGTGGGAATCGGCGGAAAGCAGCGGGAATCAGCGGTGGAGTCGAAGCTCCCGTGAATGAGCTTGACTGCTTCGCTTGCCTGAGCCGCCGGTTCACGCAAGCAGCTTGCCCCACTCGTAATCGACGCTGTCGGGTGTGAAGGGTAATACGCCCGCGCCCGGCGTGAACGTCAATTCGCCGAAATAAATTTCGTTATCCGGTGCATATAGATCGACGCGAACATAGTCGAAGTCTTCGGCCAATCGCACCGCGACGTCCAGTACCGCTTGCAGATTCCGCGGGGGCGCAGAGGGTGCGGCGCTGCGTTTATAGGGGCCGATGGCGATGTCGAGATGATTCCAGTCGGCGTCGTATACGTCGCCATGGCAGTCGCCGAACCGGTCCGCTATCACGAGGATATAGATGATCGGCCCACCGGGACGGCCGCCAAAGCAGTGCACCTTGAGATCGGCGGGAATCTGGTCGTGCTGGTCGAGCAGCAGGTGCTCGAAGAAGACGCGCGGCTTGATCATCCGATAATGCCGCTCGCGCGCGATGTGGTAGAAGTCGGTCGCCAGCCATTGCTCGGCGAGCATCCGCAATTTCTCGAAAGACGTCTTCGATTTGTCTCTCACCACTTCGACGAAATTGCTGCCGTGATTGGCCTTCATGACGAAGGCATCCGGCAGCGAGTCGAAGACCTTGCGCGTCAACAGCTCCGGCGCGGCGAGAAGCGGTATTAAATACTGCTCGCCGATCTTTGCTGCAATATATTCCCGCACCTTGAGTTTATCGGCCAGATCGATGTAACGCGGATCGGGCTTCAGATTACGTTGCAGGATCTTCTCATTGAACGTGGCGGGATGAAGAAGATTCGGATAGCGGCCAATGCATTTGTGATGCAGCAGACTCACGAAGATGGAGTCCGGCAGCAATGATTTCGCGGCTTCCTTGATCGCTCTCACTCTGGAAGGCGCTTGCCGGTACTGATGAAGCGGTTCCTCATATTGCCTCGTCTGCTCGCCAGATACCGCGTCAGAGAGGGCAACAGCCCCGTGTTCGGACGCCGTGTCCTGCGTGGCGTCCGCCGTATCTTCTTCATCGAACGCGGTGGGTTCGGTGATCGTCATGTTCTTATCCATGAATATATGGGTCGCGAAGCGCTCGTCCCGAAGCATCAAAGAGTGGCGGGAACCTGCCGCAGCATCTCGGCCGTGGTGCCCCAACTTTCCTCGGCCGTCTGCCAGCGCTCCTCGGCTTCTATCTGCTGTTGCGCGCGGAATTGCGTCGGCGACATGCCATAGCGCTCCTTGAAGAGCCGCCCGAGGCGATTGCCGTCCCCCATGCCGCACCGGCGCGCAATCTTGTCGACCGGCAAATCGGTGTTCTTCAACATCGAGCGCACGATTTCGAAGCGCGTGCGCAGCAGGTATTCGAGCGGGGTCATCCCGAATTCGCATTTGAAGCGGCGTTGAAAATTGCGCTTGCTCATCGCGACCGACTCCGCGGCCTGAGCAACCGAGATCGCCTTGCTGTAGTTCTCCTTGATCCAGCGCGCCGACTCGCGAATCTTCTCGGTCGTGGTCGTGATGTTCGCATCGTCGATTTCGGTGCGGCTCTTTTCGGCGTAGCCCGTTTGCAGAATGCGGCCGATTTTTCGGGCCGTATCCGAATTGACGTCGCGCTCTATCTGCGCGATCGCGAGATCGGTCGGCGTAACGTTGCTGGGCGCTCGCGACGCGTCGCCGCTGTCGTCGAACAGATAGATCGGCACCGTGGATTGCAGCGGGTCGTTGCATATCACGGCCAGGTTTGCGCCTTGCTGCATGCCGAACGATGCGATCGAGCCCTGCAATGAGATCCACGACAGAAAACGGTCATTCGATTCCGCCACTTCGGTGACGTCGCGGCAGGCCACGAAGAATGCATGGAAATCGGCGAGGCAGTAGCGATCGAGTCCTTGGGTCCAGATCGAAATGCCGGAAGAACTGGTCACGAGACCGCCGCCATCCGACAGTACGGAGAGCCGATAGGCCGGTTGTTCACCAGCGGATCTTTTGAACTCGTTGGCAAGCCGGAACGCGTCGCCTATCGCGCCGGTACTGGCCACCGAACAGTTCTGGAAGACGAAAAGACCAATGTGCTTCATCACGCGGGATTCTCCAGACGGGAAAAACTACGCATTGAGATTAGCGCATCGAGGTGATCAAGACGAACTTGGCCGGCATGCGCGGGTGTTTTGGCGTAATCGTCATGATCTGGGAAATTCTTACCTTGAACTCCGTTCGAACGCTTTCTATTACCTGTCTCTCAGTGAAGTTTTTTCTCATTCAATTGGCGCGATTTCGGTACCTCACTTTGTGCCGAAATCGTCAAATACGCAGCGTGGTAAAGGATGAGGCGATATGAGTCCGTTCAAAGCCCGATGCCTCGCACTCGAAGCGCGCAACACGCGTTCTGTCGCGATGTTTCGTGAGAATCGTATAACTCTGTTACACCAATTGCAGATCGCAACAACAGCGTCTGCAAATGTAAAACGCTCCGCACATTCGGCCAATAACACCCGAATTTATGCCTCCGGCGATTGAGTACTTCTTTTTGCGGGCTATGCTTCACCGCAACATCCATAGAGAAGTTGCCCATTGCGATTCGGGGGAATCGGGACTTCGTATTTCGAATTCCCGAGAAGCGCGATTGGCAATGCCGCAGTGGACAACGCAATAGCTGTGTAGCCTTCCGTCGCTCGAGAGGTCCCGAGTGCGGTTCCCCGACCTAACCCGACCCAGCACGTCGCTTCGCCGTGCGCCAGCCAATTCAGGGCCTTTCCGGCCGGCAGCGGCGTCATTTGCAACGTGACGACGCAGAGCGTGTCGTTGATCGTTCTGCTTATCAACCTGTAAGGATCAGACCGGTGGATTACTACCCGCAAAATTCGCTCTATCCCGCCATCGACACTGAGCGCAGGCAGCTCAGTGCGGGCGCGATGCTCACGCTGATGCGTGACCATATCTGGGAAATCGTGGTGACGACGGTCGTCGTCCTCACGCTGGCCGTCACGTATCTGCTGATTGCACAGCCGATCTATTCCGCCGACGTGGTCGTGCGGGTAGACCCGCCCGAGCCGAACGCGCTCGGCCTCGCGTTGCAGAATCAGGACGTGCTGCCGCCGCCCGCGCCGTCGCCGGTGACGGAAGCGGCCGTGATGGAGAGCCGCTCGGTCGTGCAGCCGGTGATCGATCAATTCCGCTTCGACGTCTCGGTGACGCCGCATCGCATTCCGATACTCGGCAATATCGCAGAGAAGTTCGCGACGCCGGGCGAGCCCGCAGCCCCGTGGCTGGGCTTGAAATCGTTTGCCTGGGGCGGCGAGCGCGTGAAAGTGGGCGCACTCGATGTGCCGCATGAACTCGAAGAAGAAAAGCTCACGCTGATTGCACTCCAGAACGGCGCCTACGAGTTGCTCGGTCCGTCCGGCCAGATTCTGCTGACGGGTACGGTGGGCACGGAAGCGAAAGCGAATGGCGTGTCGATGCTCATCAAGGAACTCGATGCGCGGCCGGGTACGAAATTCGAGGTGATCCGCTGGAACGAACTCGATGCAACCAAACGCTTCCTGAATCTCGTCAAGGTAGGCGACAAGGTCAAGGACTCGGGGCTGCTGCAAATCCAGTACCGCGATCAGAGTCCGGAAAAAGCCGCCGACGTTGCCAATGCTCTGGGGCAGCAATATCTCGCGTCCGCGATTGCGAGCCGGCAACTCAACGATACGAAAACGCTCGCGTTTATCAACGGCGAATTGCCGCGCCTGCTCGCCGATCTGAAGAAAACCGAGGAATCGCTGAAGAACTTCCGTTCCAGTTCGCAGTCGATGCAGCCGACCAACGAAGCCCAGGCTTATTTGCAAGGCGGTCTCGATCTCGACAAGCAGATCGCGACACTGCAATTGCAGCGCACGCAAATGCTCGAGCGCTTTACCCCGCAGAGCCGCTGGGTGCAGAGCATCGACGAGCAACTGGCGCAATTGAAGGACGCGAAAGGGAAGTTCGATACTCATTTCAACGGCATGCCGGCGTCCGAACGCGAAAGCGTCGATCTGATCCGCGCGCAGAAGGTTGCGGAAACGATTTATCTCGGCATGGTTCAGAAGGCCCAGCAATTGCAGGTTCGGCGCGCCAGTACGACGGGCGGCGCGCATATTCTCGATCCGGCTATCAGCCCGCATCGCCCGGTCATGCCGCAGCCGGTACTCGTGCTCGGCGGCGGGCTGGTACTCGGTATCGTGTCCGGCGTCATGCTGGTTTTCGTGCGCCGTCATGTGATGACGGGCGTGACCGACCCGAGATTCGTCGAGCGCCGCATGAGCGTGCCGATGTTCGGCGAGATTCTATTCAGCCAGCAGCAGTTGTTGATCGATCGCAATGCGGCCAGCGTGGGGCACAAGTCCTTGCCGGCGTCTGCCGGGCGCGCCGATCCGCCGCTGGAGAGAAGCGCGCAGGAGATCCAGTTCAGCGCCGGTCACAACAACAGAATTCTCGCCGCGCGCTTTCCGCACGATTCCTCGGTCGAAGCGCTGCGAGGCGTACGTACCGCACTGACTCGCGATCTGGCGCACGCGCGCAACAACATCGTGATGATTACCGGGCCGACGCCCTCGGCGGGAAAGAGCTTCATTGCCGCGAATCTCGCGATTCTGCACGCGGAAATCGGCTCGCGCGTCGTGCTGATCGATGCCGATATGCGGCGCGGCCATCTCGCCTCGCTATTCAACGAGAGCAATCGCGGCGGGCTCTCCGAAGTACTGTCGGAACGGATACCGCTGCGCAATGCCTTGCGCTCGACCGGTATCGACGGATTGACGTTCCTGTCGTGCGGCGTACGCCCCGAGAACCCGGCGGCGCTGCTGATGAAGCCGCGGTTCAGGGAAATGCTGGAGCGTCTGTCGACCCAGTTCGATCTCGTGATCGTCGACACGCCGCCATTTCTCGCCGTGACCGATGCTTCGATCATTGCGAACGAGGCGGGCGCGTCGTTGCTCGTGTTGCGTTCGGGCATGCAAAGCGAGGAGGAAATCGAGGACACGGTCAGGAAGATGGAGCGCGCGGAAGGGCGTATTTCGGGCGCGGTTTTCAACGGTATTCCGTTGCGCCGCAGCACGAAGAATTATGACTACGAGACGAATTACGCGAGCGATTTCGGCGACGCCGACATGGCGCATCGAGCCGTGCACTGAACCGGCACAGGAATAGTTGCATGTGCGACAGCGCGTTAAACGGAGAAGCGGATGGTCTTTGCAATCAACGGAAAGTTTACTTCGCAGACCATGACGGGGGTTCAACGCGTCGCGTATGAACTCACGAGAGCGATGCAGATGTACGCGATGCCGGGCGACGAACTCGAAGTTTTCGTGCCGCAGAATGCCGTCGCGCCAGGCGCGCTGCTCGATAACCAGCGGCGCTTTCCGTGGCTGCGCGGCACGCTGTGGGAGCAGATTACGCTGCCCATCGCGGCGCGCGGAATCACGCTGCTGAATTTGTGCAATACCAATCCGCTTTTCAAACGCGGGCAGATCGTCATGGTGCATGACATGGCGGTCTACGACGTGCCGCAAGGCTTCTCGAGAAAATTCCGGCTCTGGTACCGGATCTGTTTCGCGTTTCTGCGGCGAACGCGTCCCATGATCCTCACGGTGTCGCGGTTCTCGAAGACGCGTATCTGCCACCACCTTAAGATCGATCCGTCGCGCGTGAAAGTGGTGACGCCCGGCGCAGACCATCTCGATCGCGTCGTAGCAGACCCGGCCGTGCTCGAACGTCTCGAACTGGGCAGGGACACGTACTGCGTGATCGTCGGCAGTCTCGATCCGCGCAAGAACCTGCAGCGCGTGCTCGATGCGATTGCGGAGCTCGAACATCTGACCACGGTCAAATTCGTTATCGTAGGGGGACGGAATTCGCGCATCTTTAGCAGCGATGGCGCCGCACATGCCGTGGATTCGAAGCGGATCGTGTGGGCGGGCTTCGTATCGGATAACGAGTTGAAAGCTCTGTACGAGAACGCCGGCTGCCTCGTTTTCCCTTCGCTCTACGAGGGATTTGGTCTTCCGCCTCTCGAAGCGATGTACTGCGGTTGCCCCGTCATCGCATCGGCACGGACGTCGATACCGGAAGTGTGCGGTGATGCCGCGATGTACTGCGAAGCGACCTCGGCGGACGATATCGCGGCGAAGATCTCGCAGATGATGAGCGACGCGGATCTGCGCCAGCAATACCGCGTGGCGGGGCAATTGCGTGCCCGCGAATTTCGTTGGGATCGCACGGCGAAGAAAGTGCTCGAAATACTTTACGAGCACACCGGCGACCGCTTGCCCGACCTGACGCCGCGCGCGTCGGCGAGTTGACTGACATGGACGGGCACGGAAATGAATCGCGTCAAAGTCCATCGAGGCCGAAGGCGGGCGCTGCGCACATTTGCCGCGCTTGCGGCGGGAGCGGTCGTTCCGTTGGCACGGACCCAGCCCGCTCTGGCACTGACACAGGATGCCCAGCGCCAACGTGCGCAGGCCCGTCTTATGACGAACCTGATCGGCACCAACGGCTGGGCCGGCTCGGCCGCCGACATAGAAATGTGGCGCGCGATGGGCATCAGTTGGGGGCGCGGTTCGGTGGGCCCCGGTCAGCCCGATCGGCCTGGTGAAACCATGCGCATCGACAGGACAGGCGCCGCGTTCGATAGCGACCTGCCGCCGGTGCTGATTCGCAATGAACGCAGCGGCATCGGCTCGTTGTTGATACTCGGCTATACGCCGCGATGGAATGCGAGCGTGCCGGGCGATTCGAATTCGGCGCCCGTCGACGTGGACGCATGGAAACAATATGTCGAGGCGGTGGTCCGCAAGTACTCTGCGCCGCCTTATAACCTGCGTTATTTCCAGATCTGGAACGAGGCTGCCGGCCAGTTGTCGGGCGGCCTGCCGCAGGCCACGTTCTGGCACGGCCCGGACTTCAGCAAGAATGAGAAGCGCTCGAAGCCCTACGAGCGCGCGATGCAGGACTACGTGGAGCGAATTCATATTCCGGCGGCGCGGATTATCCGCAATTACCACGCGTACGTGGTCTATGGCGGCTGGCCGGATCAGGGCGGTCTCGCGAATTTCCAGCAATGGCTGGCGTATCGCAGCCCGGTACTGAACGAGCGGATGCTCGACTGGGTCGACTATATCGACACGCACTATCTCGCCGTTTCCGATCTCGATGCGCTGTATCAGCGGTACGTGAAGAACGGCCCCGCGCGCGGTATCTGGCAAACGGAAATCGGCGACGAGTACATGAAGGACCCGCATTATCTGCCGCGCTATTTCTTCGAGTTTGCGGTATGGGCGCTGGAGAGGGATTGGGACGATGCGGACAAGTATGTATCGATGATCTATCACTGGGATGGCTATGAGCCTTTCCGTCTGACGCATCGCGGGCCGCCGGCGCGAACCTACAACGTCTCGGGGCGCAGCCTGATCGTGCTGCGCAAGACCGCGGGCGGCCATCTCGGCAGTTTCTCGAAGCCCGTGCAGTTCGGCCAGGGCGTGAGCGGCAACGCACTGTTCTCCGGTAGCGATCTCGTCATGCAGGTGAGTGCGAGTACAGGCTGGCAGACCGTCGCCATTGGCGGGCTCGACAGTGCGCGTCTGCGCGAGGCGCAGGTCGATTTTATCGATGCGCTCACCGGCACTACGAGTGCCGCGGAAGATATTGCATCGAACTGGGAAAACGGGCAGATGAAAGTGCGATTCAAAGTACCGAGCCAGATGAATGGTGCCGGCAATAACCCGCCCAGACATCTGGCTTATCTGGTGGTGCGCGGTGCCGCCTGAGCGTAGTCATGGCCCGGTCGCCGGTCGCGAGTATCCCGGATGCCGGTTGTCGGTGTCCCGAACCTGACGAATAGAGTCGAAACATCATGAAACACGTCACCATTGCAATCTGCAACTACAACTACGAGTGCTATCTGCGTGCGGCAATCGACTCGGCGCTCGCGCAGGACTATCCGGATACGCGCGTGATGGTCATCGACGATGGCTCGACCGACAGCTCGCGTGCGATCCTGGAAAGCTATGGCGACCGTATCACCGCCGTCTTCAAGAAAAACGGCGGACAGGTATCGGCATACAACTACGCCATCAGCTTGCTCGACACCGAGTACGTGATCCTTCTCGACTCCGATGACGTTCTGTATCCCGAAGCGGTTTCCGAAGTGATGCGCCTGTTCGATAGCGGTGCATGGTCGAAGGTGCAATTCCGTCTCGACGTCATGGATCGTCAGGGGGCCTTGACCGGCGCTTACGTGCCGCACACCGTGCCGCCTCACGACTGCACGAAGCTATTGCAGGGCGGCTGGCTCTATCCGTCACCGCCCGCATCGGGCAATGCCTACCGGGTCAGCGCGCTCAGGCAGATCTTTCCGGTTCCGGAAGAGGGCGTGAATCGCTATGGCGCGGACTTTTACGCGATTTACGGCGTTGCGCTGACCGGGCCGATTGGAACCGTGCCGAAGTCGCTCGGCGGCTATCGCGTGCATAACGCGGGAGGCGAAACAGTATCGTTCGCGAACTCGGAGCAACTGAACAAAGCGCCGAGGGCATTCAACATGCGATGGGCGATACTGAGAAACATCGCCAAGGACCGGCTGAATCTGGAGCTCCCGCCGACTTTCCATGACTTCTCGCACGAGAAGGCGACGTTCTGCTCGACCCTCTATCGCGCGAAGCTCCTCTCGCGCTGGCGCTGGATGCTCCACGATTCGAGCGGTTATCTGCATACGATCATTGCGAATCCATTCTGGGGCGTGAAGAAAAAGCTCGGCACGCTCGTACTGTCGAGCCTGTGTCTCCTGCCTTATTCGCCGCTGTCCGATTTTGCCGTGCGCTATATCGCCAACCCGCTCGCACGCCGGCGTGCGACCGGGCGTTGAAGGCTAGGAAGGAGACGGGAATGGATAAACGGGCGAGCGCCAATGTAATCGCGTTTGTGTACGGCGGGTATCTGATGAGGTACGTCTATCTCATCATCGTCGTGCCGTTTTATGGCCGGGTGCTAGGCGTTGCCGAGTACGGCAGGGTGCTCGCGTCGATGTCGCTGATGAACGTGATCTGGATGCTCGTGAGCTACGGATTCACTTTCGTCGGCATGCGCGAGGTGTCGAAAGCGCATTCGGCGGCCGAATGCAATTCGATCTATTCGCTGCATGTCAGCGCGCGGCTGATTCTGGGCGTAATCGGCGCGGCGATCGGCGTCGTGGCGACGATGAGCTCGCCGGTATTGTCCGAGCGGCCGCTTATCGGCCTGCTGGCGACGCTGCTCGGCATCGTCTCGGCGTTGAATCTCGGCTGGCTGTTTCAGGGCCGCCAGCACTTCCGTACGCCGATCATGATCGAGGTGTTCGGTTTTGCATTGAGCCTCGTACTGGTGCTGAGCCTGGTCAAAGGACCCGGCGACGCCGTGTGGGTCCTGGCGAGCCTGCTGATTTCAGGCATTGCGTCGTCGCTCGTTGCCTATGGCCTCGCGACTCGTCAATTGGGCTGGCCGCGCCTCAAGCTCTCGGGTGTCGTGCCGCTCGTGCGCAGCTCGACGATGCTGTTCTGCTATTCGTCCGGCTCCGTGGTGCTCACGGCATCCTCGACCTATCTGATGACGCTCCTGTCGACGCCTGCACAGGTCGGCTATTTCGGTGCGGCGGAACGCTTTGCGACGATCGGACTGAGCCTGATGGGGCCGGCTTCGCAGGTATTCATTCCGACGATATCGCGGCAACTCGCGAACGGCGACAAGGAAGGCGCGCGCGTTACGACGCGTCGCGGCGCGTTCCTGCTGATGGGCTACGGCATGCTCGTGCTGTGCGGCGCCTTGACGCTTTCGCCTTTTGTTCTGCCGCTCATCCTGGGCCAGGCGTTCGAGCCCAGCGCTCACGTGCTTCAGGTGTTCGCGTGGATGTTTCCCTTCGCGGCTTTCAACGAATTCGTCGCGTTCTACGTATTCGTGCCGCGCAAAAAAGACCGCTTGCTCGCCGTTGTCGGTGCCTTATCCGGGCTCGCCAATCTCTGCGCGGCACTGATTCTTGCACCGCGCTATGGCGCGATGGGCATGGCGACCGCGCGCGTGATCGGCGAGTCGACATTGTCCGTGATTCTGATGGGCGTATTGATCCGTCTTGAACTGGTTAGCCTGTTGCCCGGCGCCGAGCGTGCCATGGAGCGGGTGCGGATTGCATTCGGTTTGCACACACAGGCGCAGGCGGGCAAAGAAGATTGATGTGGTGAAGGATGTCTGGGGGTTCGATTGGAAAGTCACAGGAGGTCGAAGTGAAAGTCGCTATTGTTCACGATTGGCTGGTGGTCTCGGGCGGCGCCGAGAAAGTATTGAAGAACATCATCGAGTGCTTCCCGAATGCGGACATCTTCTCGATTGTCGATTTTCTCGAAGACCGCGAGTGCGTAAAGGGGAAATCGGTCAACACGTCGTTTATCCAGAGAATGCCGTTCGCGAAGAGACGTTACCGCGCTTATCTGCCGCTGATGCCGCTGGCGATCGAGCAGGTCGATCTGTCCGGCTACGATCTCGTGATTTCGAGTTCGCACGCGGTGGCAAAGGGCGTGTTGACCGGACCGAACCAGGTGCATATCAGCTACGTCCATTCGCCGATCCGCTACGCGTGGGATTTGCAGCATCAGTATCTGCGTGAATCGCACCTCGACACGGGCGTTCGCTCGGTGCTGGCGCGCGTGCTGCTGCATTACATTCGCGGCTGGGATTCGCGCTCGGCGAACGGCGTCGATTATCTCGTCGCCAATTCGCAGTTCATTGCGCGGCGAATCAGAAAGGCCTATCAGCGCGATGCCACGGTCATTTATCCACCGGTCGATCTCGCCAATATGAAGGTTCGCATGCAGAAGGACGACTTCTACGTCACGGCTTCGCGCATGGTGCCTTACAAGCGCATCGATCTGATCGTGCAGGCGTTTTCGCAAACGCCCGAGCGCAGGCTCGTCGTGATCGGCGATGGCCCCGAGATGAAGAAGATCAAGGCTGTGGCCGGAGAAAACGTGGAGATTCTCGGCCATCAGCCATCCGATGTTCTGATCGACCATTTGCAGCGCGCTCGCGCATTCGTGTTCGCGGCCGAGGAAGACTTCGGTATTTCCGTCGTGGAAGCACAGGCATGCGGTACACCGGTTATCGCATTCGGCCGGGGCGGAGCACTCGAATCGGTGGTGGGCTTGCCGCTCGAGCGGGCCACCGGCGTGTTCTTCAACGCACAAACGGTGGAATCGTTGCTCGAAGCGGTCAGCCGGTTTGAAGACAACGCGGGCGTATTCGACCCTCGTCGGTGCCGCAGGAACGCCGAGCGTTTCTCATCGGAGAACTTCAAGAAATCGCTCAAGGGTTTTGTCGAGTCGCGGCTTCCGGGTGCCTGTGTCGAACAGGCTTTGCCACCTGCACCGAGCGCGCCGCGCCCCGTCGAAGAACGTCATCTCGCCGACCTCGCCGACGTTACTACGCCCTGAGATTGAGCCGGGCGTTGCTGCACGACGCTCGCCCTGCGGCGCGTACGCGGATCGAACGCGAACACGGAAGCAGTGAGCGGGCGTGCCGCAAGCAGCAGTGAGATCACCAGAGAAAGAATCAGAACATTCGACGGCGACACCAGCCGATGTTCGGTGGCCGACATCACGAGCAGGCACACCGACGATATTTCGACGAAGCGGAAAGCCGCGAAATTACGCCCGCCATCGACAAGGGCCGCGAACGCCGCGCCCTGTTTGCTCCACTCGACCAGCTTCCAGTAGAACGCCAGTATCAGCGTCAGGCCCACCACGCCGAGTTCGGCGAGGATGTTCAGATAAGAGTTGTGGGCGTGGGAGTCGCTATGTTCAATGATGACGTCGGACGGAACGCCGAGTAGATGAAAGTACGAGGCGACGCTGCCGATATGGTCGTCGAACGAGCCGAAGCCGAGACCGACAATCGGGCTCTGTTCGAAATAGGTGAGTGCGCGCGGCCACAGCCATTCGTAGCGAATGTCCAGATTGGCGACCTTTTCGTCCTGATTGTGGATCGAGAACGTGTAGCCCATGTAATCGACGGTCGGATCGGTATGGTGGATCGCCATCGCGAGCGAACCGGCCAGCATGGCGGCGACCAGCGAAGCCAGAATCCAGCGTTTGCGGCCAAAGTACAGATACGGAAGGATCGCTGCCGCACCGAGCAGCGAGCCCCGGCTGTAGGTGGAAAACAGCATGAGCGCATTGCAGGCGAGCAGCGCGACGAGCAGCTTGCTGCGCTTTTGCAGGTAGCACGCGACACCGAGGCAGAACAGCATGGCGAAGAAGCCGCCAGCCGCATTACGGGCGATGAAGTAGCTGCCGAACGTATCGGCGGGATGCGTGAAAATGCCGATCAGGCCGTTTTCGACAATGTAGTAAGCGTAGAGCGGCAGATTGATGAGAACCGCGAACGTGAAGAACGTGCGCAGTACTTTGTTCAGATCCCAACGGTGCGCATACAGACAACCGGCAAAAATGGGTGCATACGAAATGAAGAAATTGCCGTCGCGGCGGTAAAAATCGAACTCCAGAAAGGACCGCGGATCGTAAAGCAGCGTCGAGGCAATGACGAAAAGCGTGAACGCGGTAAACGGTGCCATAAACGCAGGATAGCTACGCCCATAGAAGCGCCATGAGCAGAAGATAAGGGGCACGAAGCCAATTGCACTGATCGGCACGAAATTGGTGACGGTCAGAAAAAGTGCGAGCAGTGAGATATAGGCCATTGCAACTCCGGAAAACAGTAGCGCGCCGTTCGATGAGCTGGCGATACGCTGGATGACGGCGTGAACATGAAGCAGGATGCTGGCGTTGCACCGGCGAAAGACACGATAGGTGTCCGTCTTTGACATGAACTTTGACACGAATGTGTCGAGACGTTCATCTGAACGGTAGCACGTGTAGGTGATGATTTCCAATCTTCAGCGTGCTGTCTGCAACAGGAATGCAAGCTCGTTCGTATTCCTCGCAATCGGAGACCGCAGCCAGAGCCAAAACTTCCACGGTTCGCGCCAGAACGGCTTATTTCAGTATCGGCTGACTATGATGGGACACATCGGGGCGCGATGTGTCGCGAATGTCGCGATCAGTATCGTGAACATCGTTGCCTCACTTGTTCTTTCGGTTTTTTCGTTATCCGGTCGTCGTCGAACAGACGGCAGCGATCCGGCCACGCGGTTCTGCGTATTTCCCGAACGAGCCGGACTCCATACCGGCATCTGTCTTTCACTGCGAACTGAGCGGCTGGTCGGGTCTGTCCGACGCGGACGTCCTGTCATTAATCACACAAGAAGGCATCGAGACGATTCACGTCGCAGCGCGTCAGGCGCTCGCGTCGACAGAGAATCGTGCGCGAGCCGGCTTCGATGGCGAGGAGTTACAGATGAGTAAGGTTGGCGCGGTGGCAGCTACAAGAGATACCGATGCGACGCTGCAGCACGAGGTCGATATTCCTCCTCTCGTGCCGGTGATTCTGGCCGGCGGTTCGGGCACGCGGCTGTGGCCTGTGTCGCGAGAACAGTTTCCGAAGCAGTTGATCGATGTGATCGGCAATCAGACCTTGCTGCAGGCCACGATGGGACGCATGGCCGGCTTCGAGGGCGCATGGGATGTCGCGGACGATCCGGTGATCGTCTGTGGTGCCGAGCATTATTTCGCTACGTGCGAGCAGGCGCGCGAAATCGGCGTGAATGCACGCATCGTGGTCGAACCCGCGCGGCGCGACACCGCGCCAGCACTGACGCTCGCGGCACTGGCCGCATGCGCCGACAACGAGGACGCGATTCTGGTCGCCATGCCCGCGGACCATGCCATAGCGAATCTCGATGCGCTTCACCACGCGATTGGCATCGCGGCGACTCACGCGCAGGAGGGCGCCATCGTCACGCTCGGTGTGCCGCCTGAGCGTCCCGATACGGGGTTCGGCTATATCCGTCTCGGCGGTGCCTTGAAGGATGGCGCGCGCCATATCGAACGATTCGTCGAGAAGCCTGCGGTGGAACTTGCGGCGCAGTATGTCGGCTCCGGCAATTACTGGTGGAATAGCGGCATTTTCGTCGTGCGTGCGTCGATCTGGCTCGAGGTCATCGGGCAATGCCAGCCGGAAATGCATGCCGCCTGCGTGCAGGCCTATCGCAATGCCAAACAGACCGAAGAATGCCTGATGCCGGAAGCGGCCGAGTTCTTGCGCTCGCCCGCCGATTCGATCGATTACGCGGTGATGGAGCAGCTCGGCAAGCCCGGCTCGACATTCACCGGCATTGTGGTGCCGCTCGAAGCGGGCTGGTCCGATCTCGGCTCGTGGGATGCGGTATGGCAAGCGATGGAGAAGGACGAATGCGGCAACGCTTCGAATGGCCGCGTGCTGTTCGAAGGCGCGACCGCGACCTATGCGCGCTCCCAGGGCGGCCGGCTGGTCGCCTGTGTCGGCACGGACAACCTGGTCGTGATCGAAACCGACGACGCGGTGCTCGTCGCGGATCGCGCGCACGTGCAGGACGTCAAGGAGCTTGTGTCGCGTATCCGGCGCGAGAAGTCGCCGGAAGCGGACACGCATAGAAAAGTCCGTCGTCCATGGGGCTTTTACGATTCCATCGATCAAGGCGGGCGCTTTCAGGTGAAGCGCATCGTCGTCAGCCCGGGGGCGCGTCTGTCGCTGCAAATGCACCATCATCGCGCGGAGCACTGGGTGGTGGTGAGCGGAACGGCATTGGTCACGCGCGGAGACGAGCAGTTTCTGCTCGGCGAAAACGAGTCGACCTATATTCCGCTCGGTATTCGTCATCGGCTCGAAAATCCGGGCCGCGTGCCGCTGCAGATCATCGAGGTGCAGTCCGGTACCTATCTCGGCGAAGACGACATCGTCCGCTTCGACGACAAGTATGGGCGTTGCGGCTAATGCGCTGGAGTCGAACGGAACCGCACCCTCAGGAGGCTGCAATGCGATTGCTGACTGGTCTACTGGCGAGATGTTTCGACGTGGCGATGATCGTTGCGGGCGCTTTCGCGGCCTCGCAGATTCGCTTCGACGACGGCTCGCAACGGAGTTTCTACTTTGCGTTCGTCGCGTTTGCCGCAGCGTTTTCTCTTGCCGTGTTTCCGGCGCTCGGCGTCTATGACTCATGGCGCGGCCGCTCGAAGAGAGCACTGGCCGGGCATATCGCGTTGAGCTGGCTTGTCGTGCAGGCCTGCGCAATGGTGCTGATGTTCTCGCTGCACCGGATCGATCTGGTGTCGCGGCTCTGGTTCGCGTACTGGACCGGTATTTCCGGGGCCGCGATGATGGCGGGCCGCATGCTGACGCATGCGCTGCTCGGCCACGTGCGCGTGGCGGGAATGAACTTGCAGCAGGTCGCGGTGGCCGCCTGCGGAGATCATTGCGACGAAATCATCCGCAAGATAGAGCAGTCGCCGGCCGCCGGGTTTCGCGCGAATGCGCTCTATAACCTGAGCGCCGGTTGCGGGCTCCCGACGGGTTCGTCCGTGCGCGTGTTCGAACGGCATGAGGCGTTTGCCCGCTACGTGCGCGAGCAGAACATCGGTGAAGTATGGCTTGCACTGCCGCTTTCGGAAGAGCGCGCGATTCTCCGGCTCGTCGCGGAGTTTCGTAACGATCTGATCAATATCCGCTTCATGCCCGACGTGCGCACGCTCGCGCTTTTCGAAGGCAGCATGACCGATCTGCTCGGTCTGCCGGCGATCAATCTCGCCGCGTCGCCGTTGCCGCCGAATGCGCTGGTGCAGAAAGACCTGTTCGATCGTCTCTTTGCGCTCTTTGCACTGATTGCGGTCTCGCCGATTCTGCTTGGCTGCGCAATTGCGGTCAAACTGAGTTCGCATGGACCGGTGTTTTTCAGGCAACGCCGCAAAGGCGCGGACGGGCGTGTCTTTACAATCTACAAGTTCCGCACGATGCGCTTGCATGAGCAGAAGGCCGGTGTGCTCGAACAGGCCACGCGCGGCGATCCGCGCATTACGGCGGTGGGTGCTTTCCTGCGCCGGACCAGTCTCGATGAACTGCCGCAGTTCTTCAACGTATTGCGCGGCGATATGTCCGTAGTGGGGCCGCGTCCTCATGCGCTCGAACACGACGATCTCTATCAGAACATCGTGTCCGGCTACATTCATCGCTATCGGATCAAGCCCGGCATTACCGGCTGGGCGCAGATCAACGGCTTTCGCGGTGAAACGGATCGGCTCGAAAAAATGGAAGGCCGTGTCGCGCACGATCTGTACTACCTGAGGAACTGGTCGTTCTGGCTCGACGTCAGGATCATTCTGGCGACGATTTTCAAGGGAATTCATCATCCGAACGCGTATTGAATGTTCGACATAGGCGTTCAATACGTGACACTGGACGAAAATAACGGATGGAAATAATGGGTAGGAACAACACCCGGACATTGGCGGACATAACGTGATGCTATCCGACGTTGAGAGTGTAGTGAGGCGATCCGCGAAGCGGGTCGCGCAATACCGTTTTCACCTCGACCATGCCGCGCAGGCGAAACGGGTATTGCAGCTACTCGAAGAAAAGTACGGCCGCGCCGATCCGGCGAACCTGAAGCTCGCGGACGCCTATGCGAGCGACGTGTTCGGCGACGCGATCTACGCGCCGTGGCTGCGTGTCTACACGGCATTCAACGGCGCGTTCAAGGAAGGCTGGATTCCCGACAACTACTATGCGACCGTGGTGATGCCGTATATGAAGGGCGGGTACGGCAAGATTTCGAACCTGAAGCCGATATCGCAGCTGATCTTCGGCGGCGACGTATTGCCGGACCTCGCGTATTACGTCAATGGCCTGTTTTTCACGGACCAAAGCGTGGTCGTGCCGGCGCACGAATTGAAGGATATTATCTTCGAGCACACCGAGCGCGTGGTCTTCAAGCTCGATGGATCGATGCAGGGCAATGGCGTGCATATCTTCGACAGGACGAATTTCGACCCCGAGGTCATCCGCTCGCTCGGCAATGGCGTGATCCAGAAGTTCATCATTCAGCACCGGCTATTCAAGGCGTTCGCATCGAAACCGGTGGCAACGTTGCGTCTGACCACCGTGGTGGACGATGCCGGCCGTATTTCGCTTCGCGCGGCTTTCCTGCGGCTTGGAAGAGCGGACGATACGCATATCCTGATCGATCGCGAAGTCTGCGTGCCCGTCAAAATCGAAACGGGCGAGTTGTGCGACGAAGGTTATCTGGGCAACTGGGGCGCGGTCGAGGCGCATCCGGATTCGGGTGTGCGTTTTGCGGGCATGAAGCTGCCTGCATTTGCGCAGTGCGTCGCGACCGTGTTGAGACTGCACGGAAAGATTCCGTTTGCGCGTTGCGTCGGATGGGATGTGACCGTCGATGCCGACGATCGCGTGCAGGTCATGGAGTGGAACGGCGAGCACAACGACGTGAAGTTCAGCGAGACCACGCAAGGGCCCTGTTTTATGGGGCTGAACTGGGAGAAGCTGCACGCCGCGCCCGGGTTTTCACCGCGGGCGGGCAGCCAGGGCAGAACGCCCTAGTCGGTAGGCGGGGAAAGCGTGTCATGCGGAAAGCGGCACGTCCTCGATCAATTCGGCCTTGACCACGCGAATCCTGCGGTCGACAAAGTACCCGCCGCCTTCGACATAGCGTAGATAAAGACGCGCGCACAACGAGCATTGCCACACACCGCAACGGTTGTAGGGGAAATAGCGCGGGGCGATAGGCGCGTCCGCGGACCAGTAAGTGGTTTTATTCGGCAGGTACTCGCTGAAGGTCGGCTCGGGATCGTCTTCCGGCATCAGCGTGCCGACTTCCTCGAATAGCGTTTCATCGAGCGAGAGCGGCTGCGATTGCCAGCCGTCGAGCGGCGTACGGGTGCATTCGCAAGGCTCGCCGGCGCGCGGCTGTTGTTGCGCGGCGCGCGCGAGGGCGAGCAGGGCGGCGGCGTTCAGTTGTTGCACCATGTGGCGGTTGGCAGGTGGTTCATGATCCGGTCATCATCCGGTCCCGTTGCGCGGCGACCCATGCGCGGTCGAAAGTACCGTTCGCAATCGACGCGAGTGCGGCCGTTTCTTTCGCCTGCTGTTGTCGCGCGCCTTCGATGACGGCGTCGACGTCGGCGGGCGAAATGGCAAGCAGGCCGTCTTCGTCACCGACAATGATATCGCCTGGATGCACCACCATGCCACCTATCGTGACCGGCACGTTGATTTCTCCGGGGCCGTTCTTGTAGGGACCGCGATGCGTGACGCCGCGCGCGTACACCGGAAAGTCGCGTTGCTGCAGCGCGCCGACGTCGCGAATCGCGCCGTCGATCACGAGACCCTGCACGCCGAGGCTTTCCGCGTACGTCGCCATGATTTCGCCCATCAGCGCCTGCGTGAGATCGCTGGCGCCGTCGATAACGAGCACGTCGCCGGGCCGGCAGAACTCGAACGCACGGTGAATCGCGAGATTATCGCCGGGGCGGGTATGGATCGTGAGCGCCGTGCCGGCCAGCGGCTTCGGCCGATGAAACGGCCGCAAGCCGATCGCGCCGCTCGCTCGCGCCATGTTGTCGCTGAGCAGCGATACCGCGAGTTCGCGCAAAGCCGCGAGCGTGGCCGGACTCGCTTGCGGCGCGCATTCGTATTCTCGCCATCCTGCTGGATTCATGCGCTTGCTCCCTGTGCTGCGAATGGTTGAAATTGTCGATCGAGTTGCCGCGACAGCCGTGCATACACACTGCGCGCGTTGTCTTCGTAAATACGTTGCCGGTCGGCGTCGCTGAGCCATTCGATCGCATCGATATAGCGGCGCGTATCGTCATAGTAGTGGCCCGTGCGCGGATCGATGCCTTGCACCGCGCCGATCGTTTCCGACGCAAACAGAATGTTCTCGACCGGAATCACTTTCGCGAGCAATTCGGCACCGGGCTGGTGGTACACGCAGGTATCGAAGAACACGTTCTTCAGCAGATGCTCTTCGAGCAACGGCCGTTTCATGTCCTGAGCGAGTCCGCGATAACGCCCCCAGTGATAGGGCACTGCGCCGCCGCCGTGCGGAATGATGAAGCGCAGCGTGGGGAAGTCCGCGAACAGATCGCCTTGCAGCAATTGCATGAATGCCGACGTATCGCCATTGAGGTAATGCGCGCCGGTGGCATGGAAGTTCGGATTGCACGACGACGATACGTGAATCATCGCCGGCACGTCGAGGTCCACCATCGCTTCGTAAAGCGGATACCAGTGGCGGTCCGTAAGTGGCAGGCCGCTCCAGTGTCCGCCTGACGGGTCGGGGTTCAGATTGCAGCCGATAAAGCCGAGTTCCTCGACGCAGCGCCGCAATTCGCCGACGCAGTTCAGCGGCGATACGCCCGGTGTTTGCGGCAACTGGCACACGCCGACGAAGCGACGCGGGAACAGTTCGCAGACGCGATGCACGAGATCGTTGCATTCGCTCGACCACTGCGCGTTCGCTTCGGCGCCGGCGAGATGATGGCCCATGCCCGCCGCGCGCGGCGAGAAAATCGTCAGATCGGTGCCGCGTTCGCGTTGCACGCGCAATTGGCCGTTTTCGATGCTTTCTCGAATCTCGTCGTCGCCGATAAACGGCCGGGGCGGCGGCGCGGCGCCGTCCTTGAGCGCAGCGATCTGCTGCGCGCGCCACGCTTCGTGTTGCGGCGGAGAGGTCGTGTAATGACCGTGGCAATCGATAATCATAGTGGGCAGTACCTTTGCGGTTGCGTGCGATTCAGGTTCACGGCGCGGCATTGCCGGCCGCGAGCGATGCGTCTTCGTCGTCGGCCGGTGTCACGCGCATCACGAGGGCGATGATCGTCGCGACGACGAGAAACGCCGCGATCGTCAGCAAGGCGAGCTTGAAATTGCCGGTCGCGTTACGCACGATTCCGATGCTCCACGGTCCGACGAGGCCGCCGAATTGCGCGATCGTGTTGATGAGCGCGATGGTTGCCGCGCCCGCCGCGCCGGTTCGGAACGACGACGCGAGACTCCAGAACAGCGGATTGCCCGCATAGATGAAGAGGCCGGTCACGCACAGCAGCGCATAAGCGATCGCGGGGCTCGGCGCATAGGCGCTGCCGGCAATGGCGAGCGCACTCATGCCATACACGAACGCGAGATGTTTCTTGCGGTCGCCCGTGCGATCGGAACTGCGGCTGATGATGAACGTGCCCAATACACCGAGCAGCGGCGGGGCGGCCGACAGAAAGCCGACTTCGATATTGCTCAATTCGCCAAGGCTCTTGACGATTTGCGGCAGCCAGAGGAAGAGCCCATAAATGCCGACCAGGGCGCAACCGAACAGACAGGCAAGACTCCAGACGCGGATGTCGCTCGCCACGCGCAGCAGCGGAAAATGCCGGTTACCGCCGAGCGCTGCGCGTTCCGCCGCGAGCGTCGATTCGAGCCAGTTCTTTTCCTCGCTGGAGAGCCAGTCGGCATCCGCGGGGCGCTCGGTCATGATGCGCAGCGTGACGAGACCCAGGAGCATCGCAGGCACGCCTTCGAGAATGAACATCCATTGCCAGCCCGCGAGACCCCAAATACCGTTCGCGTAGGTCATCAGCAGGGTCGAAATGGGCCCGCCCAGCACGGCGGAAAACGAGCCCGCGACGATATAGCCGCCGACCGCGCGCGCCCGATAACGCACCGGAAACCATTGGGTCAGGTAAACGGCGACGCCGGGCAGAAAGCCGGCTTCCATGACGCCGAGCAGAAAACGCAACACGTAGAAGCTGACGTCGTTGAATACGAACGCCGTAGCGGCGGCCACCGCGCCCCATGTCAGCAGAATGCGCGCAATCCAGATGCGCGCGCCGACGCGATGCAAAAGCAGGTTGCTCGGCACTTCGAGCAGCATATAGCCGACAAAGAAAATACTGCCCGCAAAGCCGAACACGGCCGGGCTGAAGCCCAGCTGCTTGTTCATGTCGAGCGCGGCGAAACCGATATTGATCCGGTCCAGATAGTTGACGAACATCATCGCGAAGAGCAGGGGCATCAATCGCCCATACACTTTGCGCATCGTTGCGGTTTCGTCGAATGCGGTCATGCTGTCTCCTGCCATGCAACGGCGGGCGCGGCCGTCGTTGCGTTTGTCGTATGTGTTCAAGCAATGGCTTTCGCCAATGATAGAAACGCATCGATCAGGAGTCCAAGAGTGCTTGCTTATGCTTGTATAGGCTTTTGCTTATAGTGTCGGGTCGGCGAGCGGTGGCGGCAAGCAGCCGAGAAAGGCGCACAGATGCGGCGAGGTGTCGTCGCTGCGAAAGGTGGCCGCGAGCGTGGAGCGGTACGCCGAGCCGGGGCCGGACAAATGGCGGAAGATCACGTCGGTGCGTCCGTGCCGCGCTACCGATTCGCCGATGAACGTTACGCCGAGGCCGGCCGCGACGAGTGCAATGGCCGTTTGTATTTCGTAAGCCTCATGGGCGACAAGCGGCGTTACGCCGGCATCGCGATAGAGCGATTGCACCGAGTGCTTGAACTGTGCGGTCTGATGCTTGGGGTAGAGAATCAATGGCGTATCGGCGAGATCGGCAATCCGCACGGTTTTGCGCGCGGCGAGCGGATGTCCCGCTTCGAGTGCGACCATGACCCGCTCGCGCAGCAGCGAATACGACGTGCAGCCTTCCACGGTCAGCGGCTGGCGGCCGATGCCGATATGAATGCGCATGTCGCGCAAGGCATCGGTTTGCTCCTCGGTGAGCATTTCGAAGAGCTTGAGTTCGACTTGCGGATATGCCGTGTGGAATTGCTTCAGCGCGGGCGGCAGCACGCTATACATCGACGAACGCGTGAAGCCGATGCTGAGCCAGCCGCGCCGGCCAATGCCGATTTCCTGCGTGGCGAGCGTCATCTGGTCCAGCGAGCCGAGTAGCTGGCGCGCTTCGGTGCACAGATAGTGTCCCGCTTCGGTCAGCATCAACGGCCGCCGCGCGCGGTCGACGAGTTGCGTGCCGAGCCTCTCTTCGAGCGAGCGGATCTGCTGGCTCAGTGCGGGTTGCGCGATATGCAGGCGCTCGGCGGCACGGCTGAAATTGAGTTCTTCAGCGAGAATCACGAAGCATTGCAGGGCTCTGAGGTTCATGTCGGTATTCCTGTCTCCAGTGGGGAAGGATAACCGGTGTTGTTGCGGCGGGTGCTATGGCGCGTGGGTATTGGGCGTAAGCGGTTTGAAGTGCTCGCCGTCGCTACGGTTCGTGACGATGTAGCCGTCGCGCTTGCGTATCTTCATGAAGAAAAGCGCAGGTGCAGTATCGGGATCGCCGCCACATTCGCGCGAGTGTTTTTCGTGAACACCGACGATGAAATAGCGCTTGCTGTCCGACACGTCGAATAGCAGGCATTGTGTGGTGTGGGTTGATAGGTGATGGGTCTGGGTAACGCTTGCGGCTTTGTCCGCGGCTTCATCCGCTGTGGTAATCGCGCGTGCCGATGCCGTGGCATGCGCGGCGGTGAGCAGCAGGCTCAGGGCCAATGGGCGGATCTTCATGTCTTTCTGTGTTACCGGATGGTTGGGTCTCCGGAAGTTATATATTTTTGAGGATGTAGTCCATGGGCCGTGGATAAATCTTCGACGAGGCGAGAAATCGCATCGGCGGCATCACGCTGAGCGGGCAAGTACCTCGCCGATTTCAACATCGTCGAATAGGCGGGCATGAGCGTCTCCGCTCGCGAAACACCGCACCACATCGGGGGGAACACGGGCATCACTGCGTGGATGAGGGCTGTCCCTTGTGCCGGTTCGCGCACTCCGACGTGAACGCCATGCTCGCCTGATCGGGCGTCATGTGCGGCGCGTCGGGGGCGTAGATCTTGGCGATGATCGCGTTGACGGCCTCGCGATCGGACGGGTCTTTATAGTAATAGGCGGCCTGCTTGAGCGCCTGAGCCTGGGTCTTTTTGTGCGCGCGCCACGAGGCGACCTGGCCGGCGATATCGCCGAGCGCGAAGCATTGATCGCTGACGGTCTGCGCGACGGCCTGAGCGGCCGGCTGTGCCACACACAGCGCGACAAGCGCGGATACGACTACGCGTTTCATTACCGGAATCCTGAGATGAGGCGGGCGACGGCGCGGCGACGGTGATTGCCGTTGCCGCGTTCGTATGGGGTGAAGAAAGACGTAGTGTATCGGGAAGTGGGGCGGCGCGCTTTTAGGCGGACGGCGGGGTGCGTTCAATCGGGTTGATTGAGCCTATTGCGTGCGACGAATCGACGCCGCGCGATAAAGCTGAGCAGGGCGATGATCGCCGCGATGCATAGGGATGACGCGATGAAGAGAAGCAGGATGCATGTGTCCTGAATGTCGAGGGCGTCGGGCTGGTAGTCGGCATATATCAAACGTATTGCGTGCCGAACGATTGCTGAAAGCCACGATGGTATGTCGAACGTGAAGTGTTGCAGAAGGAACCGGGTTAGCTGCATGCCGCCCAGGCAGGACAGCGCGAGTCCGGCGAGACACCCGCCGATAAGTGTGAGACGTTTCATCGGACTTCCAGGCGGCCGTATGCTTTCAGATGATCGCTACCCGGAATGGCGATATTCGGCTTGTGAGAGCGAATGTAGCGCTGCAGTCGTTCGAAGTCGTTGCCGTTTTTCACAGTGATGCAGCCGTCACTTTCGCGCATCGGGCCTTCAGGGTGAAGGCGAAAATTACCACGACGTATTCCGTCAATCATTGTGGTATCGCCGCCGTGAGCGTTCCATAGCATGAACCATTTTGTTCGGTCGGTGCTACCAAGGTATGTGTCACTCAGATCGTGCAACCATCCCAATCTTCCACCCGATTGACGGTCAACAATAAAGTACGTGCCAGGCGGAATAGCTCCAGTCATGGGGATCGAAACTGCATTGGGATTGTCTCGACCCTTACCATGACCCGAATAGGCTTCGATCATTCCAAGTCCCAAACAATAGAGGCTCGAAGTTTCACGGTTATTGAGTGCAAAGGTACAGAATACAGACATTTCTTCTTCGACTACAGAAATTGGATGAGTAAACGTCGCAGACGCAACACAGATCACGGTGTGTGACGGTGGCCACAGATGCACACTCGTTGCACAACGGCTAGCAATTCGGCGACTCTAATAGCTTGTCGATATTTGCGACCGTCGGCAAGTGCACGGGGGTATCGATCCGTGAATCTCGGTACTCGTCACTTCGTTCATGTCAGAATTTGAGCGAAAAATACCTGTGCTTACCATCTATTTTGAGTGTAGATAATGGGGGATGGCGACAACTCGTCCTTGAAGTCCAAGGCTATGCCGTATTGTTTTTCTCTTCTGATAAGAGTTAAAAATAGTCACAGATTGATTGAGACTGACTGGAGTTGCCCCTGTAACTCAGGATAACTACTATCGGCAACTCAGCAATCCCGCTGTAGTGCAGGTATCGACTTAAACCAAACAGCCTTCACGATTCCCGGGGCAGTTCAGATCGCCGCGATGCATAGGGATGACGCGATGAATAGAAGCAGGATGCGCGTGTCCTGAATGACGGTTATTGATCCTCTTCACAGCAATTATTTTTACATCCTGGCGTAAGCTGTAGTATGACCATCCTGCTGGTTTCTGCGTAGCTGGAAGGGTTTCCGAAGCTAACGTAATCTCAAAGAGGGGACAAACAGTCGTGTCTGGAACTGACGAAGGAAGAGCGCGCAAACCTTGTGCCGATGGCGAGAAGTCGACTCAATCAAAAGTGTTGCAAAGCGTTGCGAATCGAGTCCTAACTCTCAATCACATATCCATTGCTCCACGCCCCGAACCCCACCTCGACTTGCGACACCCCCAAAGAAAAAGCCGCTCTGCAATTCGCAGAGCGGCTTCGAAAAACCACCAGGCTCGCGGCCCAGCACCGGGCCGCATCGCCGAAAAAACTCAATGCCCGAATGATTCCGCCTTCGACGCATTCGCTTCCGCTACTTGCGGACGTGCTGCCTGTTTGATCAGCAGCGCGACACACGACAACAGACCGGCAACCGCGATCGTCGCGAAGATGCCGCTGAACGAGAAGTGGCGGCGCGTCAGTTCGGCCACGAGGAACGAGCCCGCGATGCCGCCGAAGCGGCCCACGCCGAGCATCCACGCGACGCCGGTGCCGCGGCCCGCGGTCGGATAGAACGCGGCGGCGAGTGCCGGCATCGACGATTGTGCGGTGTTCATCAGCACGCCGGCGATGAATACGATCAGCACGAGCGCGCCGACGTTGCCGGCCGCCTGGCCGATGAAGTACACGCTGAGCGCGGTCAACGCATAGCAGACCGCGATAACGCGATTGGCGTTGAAGCGGTCCATCAGCACGCCGGCCAGCACCGCACCGACGCCGCCGAGCGGGAACAGCGCCGAGATCAGCGTCGCGCGTTGCGGCGTGAGGCCGGCGTCTTTCAGCAGGATCGGCATCCAGTTGATCGACGCGTAGAAGATCACGAGGCCCATGAAATACGCGAGCCACAGCATCACCGAGCCGACGATGTACGAGCGCGACAGCACGACGCCGAGACCCTTGCCGCCGGTTTGCGGCGCGGTTTCGGTCATCGTGAATGCGCCCGCCTGCACGGCGTCGCCGGAAATGCGCGCGAGTGCCGCGCGAATTCGCTCGACCGGCTTCTGGTTCGCGACCATGTAGCGCACCGACTCGGGCATCTTCGTGAGCAGCAGGACCGACAGCAGGAGCGGCGTGACGCCGCCGAGCAGCAGGACGCTGCGCCAGCCGAAATGCGGAATCATCCATGCGGCGAGGAAGCCGCCGAATGCCGCACCGAGCGGAAAGCCGCAGAACATCAGGTTGATGACGGTGGCGCGGCGGTTGTCCGGGCAGTACTCGCCCATCATCGTGACGGCGTTCGGCATCGCGGCGCCGAGGCCGACGCCGGTGATGAAGCGCAGCACGGTCAGTTGCTCGATGCCGGTCGAGAATGCCGACGCGAGGCACGCGATCCCGAACAGCAGCACCGAGCCGAGCAGCATGCCGCGACGGCCGAGGCGGTCGGACAGCGGGCCGGAACCGAGCGCGCCGCACGCGAGGCCGAACAGCGCCGCGCTCAGCACGGGCGCGAGCGCGGGTTTGTCGATGCCCCATTCGGTGATGAGCGAGGGGGCGATGAAGCCGATCGCGGCGGTGTCAAAACCGTCCAGCAGGACGATGATGAAGCACATGAAGAAGATCAGCCACTGGAACGGCGAAAACGGGTGCTCGTTGATAAAGGTTTGAACGTTCACAGCGGTGCTGCGGTTCATGATGGTCTCCTGACTGCGAAAAAGCCCGACATAACGGGCGTTTTTTCTTAAGACCGTGTGCCGTCGGGTAGCGGCGCACGATGCCTGCACCTGCGGCGAACTGTTGGGCTTAGGCAATGAATCATACCCGCTGCGGTTCGCGTGCGGGAGCGTCGCCGGGATCGGCGTTTTGTTCGCGTGAAGAACGGTGATTCTTCACGCGAACGCGCGCCACTGTAAGTAATTTGATGGCAACGGGCAACGGGGGATTACCCGAGATGAGAAACGCGCCTCGCGAAGGTGCGATAGGACTTCGCGATGGGGCTGATTCCGGAGTCGTCGAGCGGGCCGAACCTGAGGTGCGGATGCGCGGCTTCAGCGTGCGCGTGCGGCGATCTATTTCGCGTTGACGTCGAATTCACAGGTATCGACGGCGCGGATGTTCAACGGAGTATGCGCGAAGGCGACAGCGGTGCTTTTTATCTCACGATGCGCATTAGTTCGCATGGCAAATGAATCTGCCCGGCATGATCGATGTGATGGAACACGCGCATCGCTTCAGCGAAGTCGAATTTGCTTTGCCCGAAGGGCAGCGTATCCGCATGCCGAGGCTGCCATCCGCATTCGATTGGCAGCCCCAGGCAACACGCTCTGTCAGGTCACGCGAGCTTCGCCGCAATCGCCGCGCCGACCTCGCTCGTGCTTGCGCTGCCGCCGAGGTCGCCGGTATGCGGGCCTTCGGCGAGCGTCGCCTCGATCGCGCGCAGGATCGCGTCGTGCGCTTCGCGTTCCTTGCCGGTGGAGCGGCCGAGGAAGTCGAGCATCATCGCGGCCGACCAGATCATCGCGATCGGATTGGCAATGTGCTTGCCGGCGATGTCGGGTGCCGAGCCGTGCACCGGTTCGAACAGCGACGGGAACGTGCGGTCCGGATTCAGATTGCCCGACGGCGCGAGGCCGATCGTGCCGGTACAGGCAGGGCCGAGATCGGAAAGGATGTCGCCGAACAGGTTGGTCGCGACCACCACGTCGAAGCGGTCCGGGTTCAGCACGAAGCGCGCGGAAAGGATGTCGATGTGCTGCTTGTCCCATTCGACGTCCGGATAGTGCGCGGCGATGCCGGCCGCGCATTTGTCCCACCACGGCATGCTGATCGCGATGCCGTTGCTCTTCGTCGCGACCGTGATCTTCTTGCGTTCGCGCCGCTGCGCGAGATCGAATGCGAACTTCAGCACGCGCTCGCTGCCGTGCCGTGTGAACACCGATTCCTGCAGCACGAATTCGCGCTCGGTGCCTTCGAACATCACGCCGCCGACCGACGAATACTCGCCCTCGGTGTTCTCGCGCACGATCCAGAAGTCGATGTCGCCGGCCTTGCGTCCCGCGAGCGGCGACGGCACGCCCGCGAAAAGACGCGCGGGGCGCAGATTCACGTATTGATCGAATTCGCGGCGGAATTTCAGCAGCGACCCCCACAGCGAAATGTGATCGGGCACGGTGTCGGGCCAGCCGACCGCGCCGAACAGGATCGCGTCCATCGATTGCAGTTGCGTTTTCCAGTCGTTGGGCATCATCTTGCCGTGCTTCGCGTAGTAGTCGCAGCTTGCCCACTCGATATGCCGGTACTCGAGTTCGATGCCGAAGCGTTTCGTCGCGACGTCCAGCACGCGCAGCGCTTCCGGCATCACTTCGACGCCGATGCCGTCGCCCGGTATGACGGCAATCCGATATCTGTTCGACATGCTGTGCTCCTTCTGTGTAATGGGTGTGCAACAGGGTATTCAGCGGAGTACCCAACGGGTATCGACGTTTCAATGGCGCTTATTCTATTCTCGCTAATTGCGTCTACAATGCGCGCTTTGGTTAAACCACTGTACACGATTCGTGTATAAAGAGCGCCGCCATGAATAGCGTCCCGTCTCCCGATCTCGGCGATCTGCGCGTGTTCTGCGAAGTTGCGCGCAAGTGCAGTTTCAGCGCGGCGGCCGAGGCGCTATCGGTCTCGGCCGCCTATGTCAGCAAACGCATCGGCGTGCTCGAGGCGACGCTCGGCACGCGCCTTCTGCATCGTTCCACGCGTCGTGTCGCGATTACCGAGGCGGGCGAGCGCGTCTATGCATGGGCCGAAAAAATTCTCGACGACGTCGATCAGCTGGTCGAGGACGTCTCCACCACGCGCCGCATTCCGGGCGGCAAGCTGCGCATTTCGAGCAGCTTCGGTTTCGGCCGGCGCTTCGTCGCACCCGCGCTCGCACGCTTTTCGGAACGCTATGCGCAACTGAGCGTGCGGCTCGATCTGTTCGATCGTCTTGTCGACGTCGCAGGCGAGGGCATCGATCTCGACATCCGCATCGGCGACGACATCGCGCCGCATCTGATCGCGCGGCGGCTCGCCTCGAATCATCGCGTGCTGTGCGCGTCGCCCGATTATCTCGCGCGGCATGGCACGCCGCGGCAACTCGCGGAACTGTCCTCGCATGCGTGTCTCGCCATCAAGGAGCGCGATCATCCGTTCGGCTTGTGGCGGCTCACGGTGCGCGGCGAAGCGGTATCGATCAAGGTCACCGGACCGCTGTCGACCAATCATGGCGAAGTCGCCGTGCAATGGGCGCTGGCCGGCCGCGGCATCGTGCTGCGTTCGCTGTGGGACGTGCGCGGACTCATCGACAGCGGCCAGTTACGCCAGCTGTTACCCGAGGCGACTCAACCCGCCAACGTTTGGGCCGTGTATCCGGAGCGGCTCGCGCAGTCCGCGAAGGTGAGGGTATGCGTGGATTTTCTCAGCGAGGAATTCGCGCAGTTCGGCAGCACGCCGGCGGATCGTTGAGGCGGGGTACTCCGCGATTTGCGCAGCCGCTTGCATGGCTGACGAAGTGCTTTAGATGCCTTACTAAATAATTGCGCAAATTCCACTCGAAATGCTTTCGATTCATTGTCGTTTTAGCGTCACCATAGCGGGTAAAAATGCGCGGGCAATCAGGGAAATTACCGGCTCTCTGACTCTTCACAGTTTCTATTGCTGCGCAAGTAACAATTAGTTAGGATTCGGCGTTATCACGTATTCGTCAGCTCAGCGGCTTACCAATGCTTTTCGCATGAAGATCGAATTCACTCATTCCGCAGCGCCGCTAGAAAGTCCGGCAAGCCATGCCGGCACCGTGAGCTTGCGCACCGCCAGTGTCGCCGACGAAGCATTTCTTTGTGACGTTTTCGTGAGCACGCGTTGGGATGAATTCGCACGCACCGGTTGGGAGCCGTCTCGCATCGAAGCGTTTCTGCGGCATCAATCGCAGCTTCAACACACGTATTACCGCGAGCACTATCCACACGCTTTTTTCGACGTCGTGTTGGCCGGCGCGGAGCCGGTCGGGCGTCTGTATCACGCATGGCGGCCCGCGCAACTCGGCGACGAAGTCCGCATCATCGATATCGCCTTGCTGCCCGCATGGCGTGGCAAGGGCATCGGCACGCGGCTATTGCGCGCGTTGATCGCCGGGGCGGTGCGCGAAGGCTTGCCCGTTACCCTGAACGTCGAGGCCGACAACCCGGTGCAGTCGTTGTACCGGCGTCTGGGTTTCGTGAAGCAGAGCAGCGAGCAGGACGGCGGCGTCTACGGGTTGATGCGCCGCGAATGCGCGCCGCTCGATATACAACTCGACGCGCGTGCCGTTTCATCCGTCACGTCGCGGGACGATGCACGGACGGTGTGCGCATGAGAAAGTATTAAGCACATAATGAACAGGCAATAAATAAAAAATAAGCAAACCACAAGCAAGTAATAAGCAGGGCGCGGCATGATCGAATTGGACCACCGTGGAATTCATTAAAGCTTTCCAGAAATATGTCGTAAGCCTAACGATAGAGAAAAAGAGTCATTCCGTAGACCCGTATTAAAGCGACACGCAACCGGGCTGTAAGCCACGGCGATGCATCACGGCAAATGCGCGCGAACTGAGAGCATGACAAGAATGACGGCAACCGGCGCGCTGCATCGGCAGCACGGCGCGCGCGTTGCGATCGAGGGGGACCAGTGTCGAACGCGGTTTCGGATTTACCGGCCTACGATGCGCTGAGGGCGTCGCTTGGGCAGGTCTTCACGCTCGCGAGCGCGGACGCGGCGGCGTTGCCGCTCGTGCAGACGCGTTTGCTGGACGCATGGACGGGCCTCGCCATGAATGGCGAGCACGAGTGCTATTCGGCGAGCTTCGAGTTGCCGCCGGCGGTTGCGTTACCTCAGGACACCTATCGCTTCATCGCACCCGACGGCCGTGCATGGCTGCTGTTCGTCTCGCCGGGCAGACCGCTCGAATCGGGCGCGCGGACGCTGTGCGCGGTGATTCATCGCAAGCGTTCGGCTTGCGCGGCGGATGCGGTGTGATGAGTCGCGCATTCCATTCTTCGCGGCGTTCCATTCGGCGCGCGTGCAACGACATGCGGTGCGGCGCGCCGCACGCCGTTGCACGCGGCGCCTTGTACGCAGCCTCGCATTCCGCCTTGCACCTTTTTCCCCATCGCATTTCGCATTGCGTTGCGCATGCCGTCGCGTGCTGCGTTCCGCTCAGCCGCACGGCTCTTCCGTCGTTTTCGTTTTCTCTCTTCTGGAGGCAGCATGTCCGATCAATACCTCGGTGAAATCCGCATGGTGGGCTTCGACTTCGCACCCAACGGCTGGGCGTTGTGCCAGGGGCAGCTCATGTCGATTGCGCAAAACAGCCCGCTGTTCGCGCTGCTCGGCACGTACTACGGCGGCAACGGCCAAACCACGTTCGGTCTGCCGAACCTGCAGGGCCGCTCGCCGGTCGGCGTGGGGACGGGGCTGGGTCTCGCGCCGGTGGT
Source organism: Paraburkholderia sp. Cy-641 (assembly GCF_011752945.1). Taxonomy (NCBI): domain Bacteria; kingdom Pseudomonadati; phylum Pseudomonadota; class Betaproteobacteria; order Burkholderiales; family Burkholderiaceae; genus Paraburkholderia; species Paraburkholderia sp. Cy-641. Next base: position 11,474 of record NZ_VWWM01000037.1, on the reverse strand, counting down.
GACCGGCGAGCAGGCCGGAGCCGAAAACATCACGCTGACGCAGGCGCAATTGCCCGTTCACACGCACGCGACGCAAGTTACCGGTGCGACGCAGCCGACCACGGTTGCCGTGGCGATTCCCGCCGCGACGGGCACGACGGCCACGTCGGGGCCCCCCGCGACCAGCGTGACCAATATTCCCGGACCGACGACGGTGCTCGGCGGCGCGTTGTCGTCGGGCCATCCGGCGACGGTCTACAACACCGCCAACGCCGACACCACGCTCAAGCCGTTCAACCTCACGGTGCCGGCCAGCCTGCCGAACGTCGTCAACGCGAATGCGGGCAGCGGCTTGCCGTTCAACACGCGCAATCCGTATCTCGGCATCAACTTCATCGTCGCGTTGACGGGGATTTTCCCGTCGCGCGGCTAAAGCGTTTTCGTCCAGTCCCGTTTTGCGGCGCCGCGCGTTTGGAACGCGCGGCGGCCGGGAGAGTATCGTCATGAAGATCGTCAGGCAGTGGCTCAAGCGTTTGAGTACCGAAAGCGAAATGCCGCGTCCGCGTGTCGCGGCTTCGCCCCTGTTGCTCGCGCTCGAACCGCGCGTCGTGTACGACGCGTCGGTCGCCGCTGTCGCGGCCAAACCGCACGCGGAAACGCATGCGCACGAACACGCGCATCGTGCGGAGCCAACGCATAACGATCCGGCCGCAGCGAGTTCGTCGGGCCAGGGGGCTTCGCAAGCGACGTCTTCCGCGTCGGCGTCGGGTACGTCCAATGCGGCACAACGCGATGCGGGAACGAACGGCGAGGGCGCCGGCACGAACACGAGCACGGGCAGCAAGGACACCAGCACCACCACGCACGCGCTCAAGGACACGAGCGTCACCACACCGGACGCCTCGCATCAGGTCGTCTTCATCGACCCGAGCGTCGAGAACTATCAGATATTGATCGCCGGTTTGCCGGCCGGCACGCAGTACGTCGTGCTCGACGCGAACAGCGACGGCTTCGCGCAGATCGCGCAGTACCTGCAAACCCATCACGGCATCGAGTCGATCCATCTGATTTCGCACGGCACGGACGGCGCGATCCAGGCCGGCTCGACGTGGCTCACCGGCGCGGATTTTTCGGCCTACAGTGCCGAGCTCGCGCAGATCGGCGCGGCGATGAAGCCGGGCGGCGACTTCCTGATCTATGGCTGCGACGTCGCGCAAAAGGCCGACGGCCAGGCGCTCGTGCAGCAGATCGCGGCACTCACGCACCTGAACGTCGCGGCATCGACCGACGACACCGGCGCGAGCGCGCTCGGCGGCAACTGGACGCTCGAATACCAGGCCGGGCACGTGCACACGGCCGTGATCGAATCGGCGAGCGCGCAGGCGCAGTTCAACGAGCTGCTCGGCGTGACGGTCGAAACCTTCGACACGGCCGCCGAGGCCAACAACGACACGGGCCAGGACCTCGGCTATCGGACGAGCTATACGCTCGACGGCGTCGTATACACGACGGACGGCTCCGTCGAGGAAGGCGTGTGGAACAACGGCAATGCGCCGACCGGTCCGAGCGACGTCAATTCCGGGGCCCCCAACGACGGCTTCCTCGAAGTCAACGTCAACAACGATCCGATGACGGAGTTCACGATCTCGCTCGCGAACGGCCATACCTTCACGCTGTCGGATCTCGACATCAGCTCGGTCAACGGCAACTTCTATATCGAGGCGAACGGCAATGCCGCGACGCGCGTGCAGATTGCGACCGAGGCGGCAGGCGGCTTCGTCGGCAGCATCAAGAGCCTGATCGCCAACGACCCCGACTTCCAGAACACCCGATCGGTCACGCTGATCGACGTGAACGACCCGTACGGTCCGCTCTCGCTGTATATCGACAACGTGACCTATACCGACACGGGGCCCGCCGTCACGACGAGCAGCGGCAACGCGTCATGGGCGTCGGCGAACAACGGCGTGGGCGGCGCGCCGGTCGCGGTGGACAGCGGCCTGCAGCTTTCCGACGGCGGTTCGTCGACGGCGCAGTCCGCGACCGTGACGATCGCCAACGTGCAGGCGGGCGACGTGCTCGGCTTTGTGTCGGTCAACGGCATCAGCGGCAGCTATTCGAGCGGCACGGGCACGCTGACGCTGACCGCCAGCGGCACGCCGACGCTCGCCCAATGGCAGGCGGCGCTCGAATCGGTGACGTTCGCGAATACGCTGGTGACGCCCTCCACCGTTACGCGTACGGTCGACTTCTCGTTCAACGACGGCACCTCGACGAGCAACGTCGCCTCGCGCAGCGTGAACGTGACCGCGACCGACCAGTCGCCGATCGTCGTCGACGGCGGCAGCAGCATGTCGAGCTATCAGGCCGGCTCGACACCCACGGCGATCTCCACCTTTTCCGTCAGCGACGCGGACAACACGACGCTCGCCTCGGCGACGATCTCGATCGCGAGCGGCTACCACAGCGGAGATACGCTCTCGTTCGATAACACCGACTCGACGCAGTTCGGCAACATCGGCATCACGGCGAACGCGAACGGCACGCTGACGCTGACTTCGGTGGGCGCGAGCGCGACGCTCGTGCAATGGCAGCACGCGCTCGATGCAGTCACGTTCTCGACGTCGGCTGCGGCGGTATCGGGCGCGCGCAACTTCACGATCTCGGTCAACGACGGCGTTGCTTCGAGCTCGCTCGCGCTGCACACGGTAAACGTGACGAGCGGCCCGACGATCACCACCGACCCCGGCTCGGCCGCATTCGTCGCCGGCGACAATACGGCCTCGATGCCGGTGCTGATCGACTCGGGACTGAGCGTGGCCGACGGTCAGAGCACGACGCTCGAAAGCGCGACCGTGCAGATCACCGGCAACTTCACGGCCGATCAGGACTCGCTGCTGTTCGTTGCCAATCCGGCGACGATGGGCGACATCGTCGGCGCCTACAACTCGGGCACCGGCACGCTCACGCTGACGGCCTCGGGCGGCGCGACGCTCGCGCAATGGCAGGCGGCGCTGAGTTCGGTCCAGTACGCGAACTATCTGACGACGCCTGCGAGCGCCATGCGCACGATCAGCTACCAGGTCAACGACGGCACGACCATGAGCGCGGTCGCGACGCGCACGGTGACCGTGACCGACACCGACCAGACGCCGATCATTACGACGAGCGGCACGACCGCGAACTTCGTCGCCGGCGACAACGTGGCCTCGACGCCGGTCGTGATCGACAGCGGCATCGCCGTGAGCGATCTGGACAACACGACGCTCGCTTCGGCGACGGTGCAGATCGGCACGGGCTTTCACGCGGGCGAGGATGTCCTGTCGTTCGTCAACGACGGCACGACGATGGGCAACATCACCGCGACCTACGATGCCGTGCACGGCACGTTGATGCTGAATTCGGTGGGCGCCAGCGCGACGCTCACGCAATGGCAGGCCGCGTTGAGCGCGGTGACGTACACCGATACGGCCATCACGCCCGATACCACGACGCGCACGATCAGCTTCACGGTCAACGACGGCACGAAGTCGTCGGCGGCGGCCACCGCGCAGATCGACGTAAGCGATACCGATCAGACGCCGATCGTGACCGGCACGTCCGGCGATGCGAGCTGGGTGCAAGGCGACAACACGGCGGCGTCGCCCGTCACGGTGGATGGCGGCATTACGGTGTCCGACCGCGACAACACGACGCTCGTGTCGGCTTCCGTAACGATCGGCAACTACGACAGCAATGGCGACGCGCTGCTTTTCACCAACGACGGCGCGACGATGGGCAACATCACTGGCGTGTACGCCAGCGGTGTGCTGACGCTCACGTCCTCGGGCGGCATCGCGACGCTCGCGCAGTGGCAGGCGGCGCTGCGCTCGGTGCAATTCACCGATACCGCGGCCGCGCCGAGCGGCGCCGCGCGCACGATCAGCTTCGTCGTCAACGACGGCGTGAAGAGCAGCAGCGTGTGGACCCGCACGGTCGACGTGACGCTGACCGACCAGACGCCGGTGCTGACCTTGTCCAACGGCACGACGAGCTTCGTCGCGGGCGACAACGTGGCCTCGACGCCGGTCGTGGTCGATCCGGGCATCACGCTGTCGGATAGCGGCGGCGCGACGATACGCACCGCCGAGGTGATATTTAACAGCACCTTCTATGTGGGCGAGGACGTGCTCGCGTTCACGGGCGGCGCCGCGTTCGGCGATATCACCGCCACGTACACCGGCGCGGCCGGCGCACTGGAGCTGAGTTCAGCAGGCCGCGCGACGCTCGCGCAGTGGCAGGCTGCCTTGCGCTCGATTACCTACACCGATACCGCGATCGTGCCGAGCGGCATTGTCCGCACGATCAGCTTCACGGTTAGCGACGGCATCAAGACGAGCATGCCGGTCATCAAAGTCGTCCTGGTGAGCGCGACCGATCAGACGCCGGTGGTGACCGCCTCGACGAGCAGCGTCACGTATCCGGCGGGCGGCGCGCCGCTCACGATCGACAGCGGCGTGACGTTCAGCGATCGCGACAGTACGGTAACGCCGTCCCTGCCGATGACTTTCACGTTGCAGATCGCGTCCGGTTTCCAGTCCGGCGACACGATCACGCTCAACTACAACGCGGCAACGATGGGGGCTGGTTTCTCGGATTCCTTCAACGCGGCGACCGGCACGTACACGCTCAACTCGAACGGTATGACGGTCGCGCAGTACCAGGCGATCCTCGAGGGTTTGCAGTTCTCGACGGCTTCGAGCGCGCCGCTCGGCGCGCGCACGCTGCAACTCACCGCGAACGACGGCACGAAGACGAGCGCGCCGGTCGCCTACACGATCGACGTGACCAGCTCCGCCCCTTCGCTGACGACGACGAGCACCGGCAGCGCCACGTTCGTCGCGGGCGACAACACGGTATCGACGCCGGTCACGGTCGACGGCAACCTCGTGGTGGCCGATCCGCTCGGCGACGTGATTACGAGCGCGACGGTTGAGATTACCGGCAACCTGCATGCGGGCGAAGACGTGCTGCTGTTCACGAGCCAGAACGGCATCTACGGCAACTATAACGCCCTGACGGGCGTGCTCACGCTCACGGGCAGCGGCGCGACGAACCAGCAATGGCAGGACGCGCTGCGCTCGATCACGTACACCGATACGGCGGTTACGCCGAACCCCGCCATGCGCACGATCAGCTTCGTGCTCGACGCCGGCTCGCAGTTCAGCACGGCGCTGTCGCGCACGGTGACGGTGACCGACACCGATCAGACGCCGTTGCTGTCGACCAGCAGCACGGGCAGCACATCGTTCGTGGCGGGCGACAACGTCGCGTCGACGCCGGTGGTGGTCGATGGCGGCATCGCGGTCAGCGATCTCGACAACACGACGCTTGCCTCGGCGACGGTGCAGATCGGTGCGGGCTTTCACATCGGCGAAGACGTGCTGTCGTTCACGAACGACGGTACGACGATGGGCAACATCACCGCGAGCTACGATGCCGTGCACGGTACGTTGACGCTGACTTCGGCCAGCGCGAACGCGACGCTCGCGCAGTGGCAAGCCGCCTTGCGCTCGGTCACCTACACCGACACGGCGATCACGCCGGACAACACCACACGTACGATCGGCTTTGCGGTCAACGATGGCACGAAGACGAGCGCCGCGCTGTCGCGCACGGTGACGGTGGCCGACACCGATCAGACGCCGTTGCTGTCGACGAGCAGCACGGGCAGCGCATCGTTCGTGGCGGGCGATAACGTGGCCTCGACGCCGGTGGTGATCGATAGCGGCATCGTGGTCAGCGATCTCGACAATGCGACGCTCGCCTCGGCGACGGTGCAGATCGGCTCGGGCTTTCATGCGGGCGAGGATGTCCTGTCGTTCACGAACGACGGTGCGACGATGGGCAACATCACCGCGAGCTACAACGCTGCGACCGGTGTGTTGACGCTGACCTCGGCCAGCGCGAACGCGACGCTCGCGCAGTGGCAGGCCGCGTTGCGCTCGGTCACCTACACCGACACGGCGATCACACCGGACAACACCACGCGCACGATCGGCTTCACGGTCAACGATGGGATCGAAACCAGCGTGGCGCTGTCGCGCGACGTGACGGTGACCGACGTCGACCAGACGCCGCTTATCGCGACCACCAGCACGGGCAGCGCAGCATTCGTGTCGGGCGATAACACGGTGTCGATACCGGTCGTGGTCGATGGCGGCATCGTGCTCAGCGACCTCGACAACACGACGCTCGCCTCGGCGACGGTGCAGGTCGGCTCGGGCTTTCATGCCGGCGAAGACGTGCTGGCGTTCACGAACGACGGCGTGACGATGGGCAACATCGTCGCGAGCTACGATGCCGCGACCGGTGTGCTGACGTTGACTTCGTTCAACGCGAGCGCAACGCTCGCGCAATGGCAGGCCGCGTTGCGCTCGGTCACCTACACCGACACGGCGATCACGCCGAATAACACCACGCGCACGATCAGCTTCACGGTCAACGACGGGATCGAAACCAGCACCGCGCTGTCGCGCGACGTGACGGTGACCGATACGGATCAGACGCCGGTGCTGTCGACGAGCAGCACGGGCAGTGCAGCGTTCGTGGCGGGCGATAACGTGGCGTCGACACCGGTCGTGGTGGATGGCGGCATCGCGGTCAGCGATCTCGACAACACGACGCTCGCCTCGGCGACGGTCGCGATCGGTTCGGGTTTCCATGCTGGTGAAGATGTCCTGTCGTTCACGAACGATGGCGCGACGATGGGTAACATCGCCGCGAGCTACGACGCCGCGACCGGTGTGCTGACGTTGACTTCGTCCAGCGCGAACGCGACGCTCGCGCAGTGGCAGGCCGCGCTGCGCTCGATCACCTACACCGATACGGCGATCACGCCGAATACCGCGATGCGCACGATCAGCTTCGCGGTCAACGATGGGATCGAAACCAGCGTGGCGCTGTCGCGCACGGTGACGGTGGCCGATACCGAGCAGACGCCGCTCATCTCGACCACCAGCACAGGTAGTGCAGCGTTCGTGTCGGGCGATAACACGGTATCGACGCCGGTCGTGGTGGATGGCGGTATCGCGGTCGGCGATCGAGACAACACGACGCTGGCCTCGGCGACGGTACAGATCGGCACAGGCTTCCACGCAGGCGAAGACGTGCTGGCGTTCACGAACGACGGCGCGACGATGGGCAACATCGCCGCGAGCTACAACGCTGCGACCGGTGTGTTGACGCTAACTTCGACCGGCGCGAGTGCCACGCTCGCACAATGGCAAATGGCGTTGCGCTCGATCACCTACACCGACACGGCGATCACGCCGAACACCGCGACGCGCACCATCAGCTTCACGGTCAACGACGGCACCAAGGCGAGCGTCGCGCTCTCGCGCGCAGTCGGCGTGACGGCCACGCATCAGACGCTGATCGTCGATGGCGGCGGCGTCACGCTGAGCTATACCGCCAACGGCAACGCGGCCGACGCGCTTGCGGTCGGCGACGGCATCACGCTGACCGACCGCAACCCGACGCCGCCGACCTCGGCCACGGTGTCGTTCAGCGGTGCGTTCGATCCGCAGCACGACGTGCTCGCGTTCACGAGCGGCGGCGCGGCGACCGGCGACATCAGCGCCGCCTACGATGCCGCGAGCGGCGTGCTCAGGCTCACCTCGGCGAGCGGCACGGCGACGCTCGCGCAATGGCAGGCCGCGCTCGCCGCGGTCTCGTATCGCGACACGCGGTTCGAGAGCACCGGCAGCAGCCGCACGATCGCCTTCGCGATCAGCGACGGCGTCGCGTCGAGCGCGCCCGCGACGCGCACGGTGCAGGTCGTCGCCACGACGCAGCCGTCCGGCACGCCGATCCTGCCGGAGCACAAGGACGAGCCGCTGGCGACGCCCACGATCGTCGCGCCGCCGGTCTTCAATCCGTCGCGCACGAATCCGCTGATCGTCAGCGGCACCACCGGTTACAGCGACGGTGTGTCGAATCCGCTGATCGTGCTCGAAGCGCTGAAGCCGCCGGTCGAACTCGGCACGATCGTGCTGCCGCCGACTCGCACGTTCACGCAGGACGACCAGCACAACAGCTCGCTCGGCGACACGCACGTGAGTCCGCTCGATTCGATCGCGCCGCCCGACCTCGGCGACGAAACCGCGAGCCTGCAGGTGCTGGCGTCGCTCGACGTGCATCCGCAGCGTCACGCGGACGGCTCGTTCGCGCTGCTGACGGCCGCGCTTCTGCCGAACTCACCGGACACGCGCGCAACCAGCATCGCCAACGACGTGAGCATCACGCTTGCCGATGGCGAACCGCTGCCGTCATGGCTCCACTATGACGCGGCGCGCGGTGAACTCTCCGGCGTGCCGCCCGCCGGCGTGCACGAAGTGCGCGTGACGCTGGCCGTGCGCGACGCGTTCGGCCGCGTGACGCATCGCGAAGTGGTCGTGTCGCTCGACGCGGCGCACCGTCAGGCCCCGCACGCGTCCGCGCCGAAGCCGGTGAAAAGCGCGCCGCCGCATGCCGCGCTGCCGCCCGCGAAGCCTTCGCTGAGCGCGCAGTTCGCGAGCGCGCACGCGGCCTTGCATGTCACGCGCGCGGGCGTAGCCGGCGCAAAGGTCGCGCATGCCGAAGCCGTCGACAACCGCGCGACGCACTCGCTGGAGCCGCGCGCATGAGCCTCTTTTCCTCGTATTCCTGTTCCGCTTTCCACTTTTTCCATAAGAGATCAGCCGACGTGAAATCCTTGTCGCTTGCGGTGCGCGCACCGCGTCCCACGCTCATTGCGCTGTCGGCCGCCGTGTTGTGGCTGTCCGGCTGCGCGGTCAAACCCGTGCCGTTTACCGACGCCGAACGCGTGCAGACGGCCCAGGCCGATCGCACGTCGATGTTCGCGAGCCAGCAGCCGGTGAGCGGCCCGATCACGCTCGACGAGGCGATGGCGCGCGCGATCCGCTACAACCTCGACCATCGTCTGAAGATGATGGAAGAAGCGCTCGCGCAGAAGCAACTCGATCTGTCGAACTTCGATCTGTTGCCGAAGCTCACCGCGCAGGCCGGCTATACGAACCGCAACCATCCGCTCGCGTCGTCGTCGGAAGGTCTGTACACGCAGGAGGAGTCGCTGATTCCGTCGTTCTCGACCGATCAGAACTCGCGCACCGCGGACCTGAACCTGTCGTGGAACCTGCTCGACTTCGGCGTCAGCTATTACGAGGCGAAGGAGCAGGCCGATCACGTGCTCGTGCTCGAACAGCGCCGCCGCAAGGTCGTGCAGCTGATGATGCAGCAGGTGCGCGAGGCGTACTGGCAGGCGCTCGGCGCGCAGCGGCTGCACGATCGCATCGGCCCGCTGCTCGATGCGGCGCGCGCCGCGCTCGACGATTCGCGCGCGGCGCAGAAGCAGGGTCTGCGCGCACCGATCGATACGCTCAACTACCAGCACTCGCTGCTCGATCTGATGCGTCAGCTCGAAGCGGTGCGCGACCAGCTCGAGGAAGCGAAGCCGCGCCTTGCCGCGCTGATGAACCTCGAACCGGGCAAGGACTACACGCTCGCCGCGAGCGAGGACTTTCCGGTGCCGGACTTCGACATGCCGATGCCGCAGATGGAAGACACCGCGTTGCAGCGCCGTCCCGAACTGGTCGAGGCGAGCTATAACGAGCGCATCAGCGTCAACGAAACGCACAAGGCGATGGCGAAGCTGCTGCCGGGCATCGAACTCGAACTGGGCGGCCATTACGACAGCAACAGCTTTCTCGTCTACAACGCGTGGCGCGCGGCCGGTATCAGCATCAGCTGGAACCTGCTGAATCTGCTCAACGTCAAGACGATTCGCGGCACCGCCGACGCGCAACTCGAAGTCGCGAAGACGCAGCGCATGGCGCTCAGCATGGCGGTGCTCACGCAGGTGCACGTCGCGCGCAGCGAACTCTCGGCGAAGCAGCGCCAGTTCGATCTGTTCAGGCAGATGAACGACGTCGACCAGCAGATTCTCGAACACACCCACAACGCGACGCAGGCCAACGCGCAAGGCAAGCTCGAAGAAATTCGCGTGGCGACGAGCGCGATGATGTCGGAACTGCGCCTCTATCAAAGCTACGGCGAACTCGAAAGCGCGTATGGGCAGATGCTCGCGACGCTCGGGCTCGATCCGGTGCCGGACGCGGTGCGCGGTCACGATCTCGCGTCGCTGACGCAATCGATCGGCGCGGAGCAGAAGCACTGGGACGCGCTCGGTCACGCGGGCAGCACGGTCGCGGCCGCGCAGCCGGGGCCGACGAAAACGGCGGCGGCAGCGCTCGCAGCGGGAGCACAGCCGCAATGAAACCGTGGTTGAAGGTGTGTGCAGGCAGCGGTATCGCTTTACTGATGACGGCGCAGGTCGTTGCGTCTCCGAATGCGACTGCGCCGGCGCGTTCGGCGGCGGGTGGGACGCAGGCGTCGGCCGCAACGATGTCCACGGCAGCAGCAGGAGCCGCGGCCCAACCCGCGCCGCAAGATTCGCCCGACGGCAAGATCCGCATCCAGCTCGTGTCGCGCGATCAGGTCGACATATCGAGCGAAATCTCGGCGAAGATCGCCTCGCTGCCGTTTCGCGACGGCGACGCGTTTCGCGCCGGGCAGACGCTCGTGTCGCTCGACTGCTCGCTCTACAGCGCGCAATTGCGCAAGGCGCAGGCCGACGCCGACGGCGCGCGCGAATTGCTCAGCGTGAACCAGAAGCTCGTCGCGCTGCATTCGGTCGGCGAACTCGAGGTGCAGCAGGCCGAGGCGAAGCAGAGGGCGAGCGCGGCCGACGTCGCGTACATGCAGGCGACCGTGCACAAATGCACGATCGCGGCGCCGTTCGACGGCCGCGTGTCGAAGCGCAGCGCCGCGCCGCAGCAGTTCGCCGAAGCCGGCAAGCCGCTCCTGACGATCGTCGATACGAGCCATCTCGAACTGAAGATGATCGTGCCGTCGAAGTGGCTGCTATGGCTCAAGCCCGGCCATGCGCTGAACGTGCAGGTCGACGAGGTCGGCAGGAGCTATCCGGCGAAGGTCGCGCGCATTGGCGCGCGCGTCGATCCGGTCACGCAGACCGTCGACGTGACGGGCGCGCTGACCGGCAGCGCGCCCGAACTGCTGCCCGGCATGAGCGGCTGGGCCACTTTCGCGGCGCGGTGAGGCCATGAGCGAATCAGGCATGCCGGAAGAGGCGGCGCAGCAGGTCCGCATCGACGGCCAGCAGCTTGCGTTGCTGTGGCAACTCGCGGCGCGCGCGCGGGCCGCGCACAGCGAGGCGGCGCTCGGCTTTACGATCGTCAACGAAACGCTTTCGCTGGTGCCGTACCGGCAGTCGGCCTGGTGGCGCGGCAGCGCGCCCGGCACGGTGGCGGCGGTCTCGGGCTTGCCGCAAAGCGATCCGAACGCGCCTTACGTGCAGTGGCTCAACGCGCTGTGCAAGGCGCTCGCGCGCGGCGCGCCGAGCGCGCCTGCCGACGCGGCGGCGCGCGTCGAAGGCC